>JAYSTG010000277.1:0-12062 GCA_043719965.1 Saprospiraceae bacterium
ATCATGCTTATCTGAAATAGACATTATTGTGAGGATATGAATAAAATAAAAGACTTGCCATAAAGTATCTCATGATGAGTATTCGACATAGTATTTCAATTGATTGGTATCTGGTTTATCACAATGATCCAACGACAAGGTCACGAAAGCTGAGATAGTTTTTTACTCGTACCTCAATGACTCGATAGGATCCAATCGCGCAGCTTTCAAAGCAGGATACAATCCAGAAAATATCCCGACTACAATACATACAAATACTCCGAGGCCAATCCAATTCCAAGGGACCAGAAAATTACCACCTATCAATAAGGTAACAATATTGCCTACCAAAATTCCTAGAATGATTCCAACTATACCACCCATCAAACTGATCAAAACAGCTTCTGTCAAAAACTGAATCAAGATATTCCTACTGGTGGCTCCTATAGCTTTGCTAATGCCGATCTCACGGGTGCGCTCTGTCACCGACACGAGCATGATATTCATCAAGCCGATCGCTGCACCTAATAAGGTGATGAGTCCTATGCCGATGGTTGCAAGTCTGATTTTGACTGTGTTTTCTTTGATGATGGCTATCAGTCCCTCACTTTTTTCAATTTCAAAATCATTTTCTTCATTGACGCGGAGACCACGAGCCATACGCATCTGCCCGGTAGCATCATTGACGACACCATCGAGATGGGCTACTTGATTTACTTTGACGGCGAGATCATAGTTCTCAGTCGGTGAGGCATAGTATTGTTTGGCTTGTATCAAGGGTAAAAACACGACTCTATCACTCGAACTATTCATAGACGATCCTTTCGATTTGAGGATGCCGATGACTTGCACTCGGATATTACCCACGAGGATGACTTTGCCTATAGCCATATTAGATCGGTTTTTAAATAACAGTTTGACAATGTCTTTACCTATAATTGCTTTAGGTGAGCCATTTTGAATCTCAATATTCGTAAACCACCGTCCTAACTCAATGTCATAGCCTTTGACATCGAGATAGTTTTCATCTACTCCGAGGACTGATACCGTAGGATTGGTTTTTTCATTTTCATACTTGAGCGCTGCCCTACTGGTGCCATAAAATGAAACCGAGACTACTCCGTCTACAATGAGTTTTTCTTTAAACTCTATGGCTTGTTGGTAAGAGATCTCTTCACCACGTTTTTTTGTTCTACCATTTTGACGGGTCTGGAAGTCTCCCCATTTGGGACTGATGCCAAACGAATTAGCCCCCAGGGACGAAAAATTATCACTCAACGAAAATATCAAGGTATCGATAGCTGTCAGTATGCCCACCAGGCATATGATACCTACTGCGATGATCATCAAGGTCAAAGTCGCTCGTGTAAGATTGGCACGGATGGAGGACAGGGCCATTTTGAAATTTTCAATCAGCAGCATGGTATGGCGTTACTTTGACTTTTAAAATTATAAACTTACGAACAATATCGGTTGTAAATAAAAAGGTTCGATCAAGGTGGAAATTTCTTAGACTAAGGTCGGCTAAACTGTATAAAAAGCAAGACCACCAAAAATAATCTCATTCTATATGAAGAGCTTATTTCCAAAAAGGATATTTTTGATTCCTATGATTTCATCGATATCATCCCAGAATACATGAATACCATCACATTTGTAATGGAGTCTTTGAGGCTGTTTTGCCTTAAGTAATTTCTTACTCCAGGACATAGGAATATAAATGATTCTTTCATCATCCAATACAAAAGCAATTTCGTCTTTGATAAATGCAACCTGCTTTATCGTTGGCAATTGATCATAACTCAATTTGGATATCCAATTTAATTGGTCTCCGTTATCCTTTATAGTTCTTGCCAAAATTTGCAATTTTTTTTTGCTTGATCAGAAATATGGATATGAGCGGGCTCAGTACAATCAAAACTAACAAAGTAAAATCGAAATCCAAATTTGAAAAAAACAGTAGGCATAATTACAGGGCTTTATTGAAAATAGAGCTCTAATATTTCTTTCATATCCTGATATACTTTAGGATTACCAGCTAACAATTCAGATTTAAAAAGATAGTCATCCCCTCCTTTAAAATCGCTGATCTTACCTCCTGCTTCGGTGACGAGTAAAGCTCCTGCGGCAATGTCCCAGGGATTAAGCTTGAGTTCAAAGAAGCCATCCATGCGTCCACAGGCGATATAAGCCAAATCCACAGCAGCTGCTCCCATACGACGCAGACCACGAGTATGATAAAAAAAATGTTCCAGGGCTTTGATATATGCATCCATACCTTCAAAATTTCGATGTGGAAAGCCCGTCGCTATCAAAGCTGAAGTGATTTTCGGAGTAGTGCTGACTTTAATGGGTCGATCATTGAGATAAGCTCCGTGACCCTTGATCGCATGAAATAGTTCGTGACGATTGGGTTCGAAGATAATACCCAATGTAATCTCGCCCTTATGACGAAGCCCTACGCTGACACAAAAAAGTGGTATACGATGTAAGAAGTTAGTGGTACCATCCAGTGGGTCTATCACCCACTCCCACTCACCCCCTTCGGTATAGGTGATAGTCCCTTCCTCCGTCAGGAAATGAGATTCGGGTAAAATGCTTTGAAGACCTGCTACTAATCTATGTTCAGCAGTCTTATCCACATAAGAGACCAGATTATTAAGTCCTTTGGACTCGATGTCAGTATCTACAAAAAGTGATTGTTCTGTCAGAATCCATTCGCCAACTTCGATGACCAGTTTTCTTACTAAAGGAAATATCTGTATTTCTTTCACGCAATGACTACCCCATTTCAGAGACTACTTCTTTTACTTCAGGGATCATCCGCTTCAACATACCTTCGATGCCGGCTTTAAGGGTCACGGTGGAAGAAGGACATCCACTACATGAACCTTGCATGATGACATACACCGTGCCTTGATCATAGGCTTTAAATTCGATATTGCCCCCATCCATTTCTACGGCTGGTTTGACATAGGTTTCGATCAAGTCTTTGATCCTTTTTACGAGTTCTGTATCGGCTTCATTGTATTGGATGGTGGAATTTTCTTTTTCCATCAGATCCATATGCTCCTGATATCCTTCGAGGATAATGGGCTTACTATCAGCTACATATGCTTTGACATACTCTTTGAGCTCGAGCATGATATCATTCCATTCCGTATGTGCTTCTTTGGTGATCGTCACGAAATTATTGCAGAGATATACTCCTTTCACAAAAGGAAATTCAAATAAGGAATATGCAAAAGGCGACCAGGTATAAGCCAGGTCGGCATTTTTAAAATCAGCGATTCCTTTGTAAATAATCCTATTGAGTACGAATTTGAGGGTCTCTGGATTGGGCGTCTGCTCCGTATAAAGCATGACTGGACTTTTGACTAATGTTTCCATAATACTATTAAGACTGAATATAAATAAGGAACAAAAATACGAGAATCTGGTTCAATCTCACATCTAATTATCCTTTTGCTTTGAAATGTGCCTTTATCTCAATATTACAATTTTTCTTACCCAGGATTTTTCTCTATCGTATAAAGCTATAAAATAGTGCCCTATTGGCAGGCTCGATACATCTATAGGATAGTCTTTCATAAAAACTCCATCCAATACTGCCGATCCCATCATGTCTATGATCTTAAACTTATGGATTGCCGCACTGCTATTGATATGGATCCATTGGTCTGAAGGATTCGGAAAAATATCTACCTTTTCCTTGTCCTCAGATGTAGATTTGGACGCAGAGGTGAAAATACAGATCTCATCATTCAGTGTATTTGAATCAACTGCTCCTTTAATCCAGCCTATATAAAAGCATAATCGTCTATTGATCACTTCGCCAAAGGAGATTTCAACGGTATCACAAACCCATATAGAGTCCAAGGGCTGTATTAAGACTGGTCGATTTAATTTTAATGTAAATCCTCCACAGTTAAAGCCTTGTGAATAATTACTCGTGATGTCCTGAAGCTCGACAGCACGGTTTGAAAGATTATGTATCAGAGCACAAAAATTTATTGACTGCCGCGTCCCGATATGTTGTCCATTAAAGATAACTGGATAAGTATTAAGAATCTTAAAATTTGCACTTTCAAGTCTCAGATCAATGGTGGTGGGAGGTTTATATTCATTAGTTGGATGACGAGATAAAAATCGTTTGGGAGATAATCGTCGATAGGCAAAGATGGTAGTATGACCTTGTTGCTGATGTATTAAATAAGGCAATTCATATTTGAAATCAATTTTTGATTTTAATTCTAATTGAGGGTATATTGAGTATACTGAAAATTGAGCTTGATCGTTGACATGACTTGAGCCAAGTACATAAATCTGGGAATCATCCACTTCGATTTTATTAAGCCTAAAAAAAAAAATTGAAAGATCGTACTCCTTTATTTCTCCAGTGTTTTTATTTTGTCTAAAAACTCGATTGAAAGTATAATACCATACTAAGCTGTCAAGCGGTTTAAAGACCATCCTGGCATACTGAAAACCACTAAAAGCAGGTAAGGAGGTATCTCTAAGTGACCACCATGAATCTTGCTTTTCTAATAATATACCAAAGCTTTCAGAATAAAGTAATCTTGAATACGGCTTATCCAATAAAACAATATCAATAATTTTAAGGGAATTATTTAAAGTAAATAGTTTATAAGCTGCTAGAGTTTCAGTTTGAAATCCAAAAATAAAAGATGTATCGCTCGATATCGCAAACCCAAAATCTCCAGGGAAAAATAATCTCCGGCGTGGGGGTAGCCATTTGATCGCGCTTAATAATTTTCCATCTTCTCCTAACCGATGTAGTATAAATGATTGAACCCCTGCAACATCTTCGGCTATAATCTCATATCCGGCTAAAACGATTTCATTTTTTATTGGATTCAAATAAATATATTCATAAATCAACCGACTGGTGCCCGTATCTTCAAATGTCCATTTTAGCTTCATGTTTTTATCATAACTGAAAACCTCAGAGCCTGTACATCGAATACTGGAATAACCATAAAAGCTATTGGTCGAATCGAAAACCCAATTGGTGATATGATGTGGAATAATCACCTCATCAGATTGGCCTCGAAGATGAACGCACCATATGGTCATCAATAAAGAGCCAATAATAAGTCTAGCGCAATTGGTTTTAATCATTATTTTTCTACATCAATGAAACAATTCATCTATCATCAGTTATTTAATTAACAATAAATTTTTTCGTCAGAAACCCCCCTCTGCTCAAACGAACTTTAAGCATGTAAACACCGGCAATAAGGCTCCTTACTTGAATTGTATTATTCAATAGTCTATCGCCAGTTACCATTGTACCTTGCATGTTATAAATTTCGTAATAACTTAAATCCAAAGTAGTGGAAATCGTTATAAGATCGTGGACTGGATTGGGACTGATGCTAATAGAACGTGAATGAACACTTTCTTCATTAGAAGATATTAGATTACATGATTTATCATTGGCGGTGTTTATATCTACCTTGTCAAAAGTAGTGCCTAAGGAAAGGCAAAGTTTAAAATCTGGTTCATGGAATCCAGTCGGAAAAGTATCACAAAACAATTTTGATTCATGAGCTTTTATTATATCTCCTTGAATTTTTCGTAAACCTGAATAACCACTACAATTAAATCCAGTAAGGACAAAAAGGTTGGTCAGTATATAGTCTAATTTTACCGATTCCGAGGATTTGTTCGTAACTATACCGCACACTTCATAAAAATGATCTTTCACCAATTTCCATGAAACATAATCCATCGACAAATCAATACTTTTAGGAGGGGTATAACTCTGAATTTCGAATCTTTTAAAATAATCATTGGGCTTTTCTTGGAGATAAGTATACATGAATACCTGTTGATCATCAGCATATACCAACTGTGGTGATTCATCCAGGATGACTTGAGGCGGCCATCGAAGTTGTAGAGAACCTACCGTCAAGAACAATAGTTGTGTCTGGCTCCTTTGATTGCTACCGATAACTATGATGCCGTTTTCTTGCCAATGCAATGAATGTATAGACACGAATTGGTCATCCACTTTATGAATGGTTATCTCACCGGTTTTTTTATTTATCCTATAAATAATTGGCTTGTCATTATAGAGAAAAGCTAAAGTATCGTTAGTTAATATACGAGCGTAGTACCCACGCTCGACGGTCAATAACGCTTTTGTCAGGTCTTTACTATTGAAAAGTTCATTACCACTCAAAATAAGTGGACTTTGATGAGTAGCTATAATCCCGTCAATTTTTATGGAAAGATTAATGCTGTCTATTACTTGTAGATTATTATCCAGCATAACCATTTGATGTTTTAGATCCCCCCGTGATGTTCCATTAGCATAGCCAAAATAAATAAGTGAATCCAAGTAGGAATCCACATAAACATTCCCAAAATACTTATTGCGGTAATCCTTTTTTTCCGGCCAACGATAAATTCCTGCCAGCCTTCCTTCTTTATTTATTTTATGCAGTACAAATTCAAATGGTGAAAGCACATCATCTTGGTACCTATAAAATCCAGGCAAATACACAGCATGTTCTTTTTTGCTATAAAGCATCTGTCCATAAAGTAATAATCTTTCTGTCGTATCCTTGAAAACCCATTGTTGTTCAAAATCCCTATTAAAATAGTGAACCGTAGGATTGCTACAAAATGCATTGGAATAAGCAAAAAACCCGTCTGTCGAATCAAAACTCCAATATTGCAATAATGGATTAGCAGGAACTACCAATACCTGAGCTGTAGATACATTAAATAAAAAGCTAAATATCAAACTAGTTATTATTCTCATGCAACGCAATTATCAGAGCGGAAAACGGGACTCGAACCCGCGACCCTTAGCTTGCGAAGTTAATGGCTGCTGTCCGCAGGTCGGCTCTACCAACTGAGCTACTTCCGCTTATCGACTACCAATGTTAATCAATATTTTAATAAACATCAAGTCCTTATCCTATTTCCTCGAGGAATACTCACAAAATGATAAATAAAACTCAGAAAGATGTAATTTGGCTTTTCAAAATACTTTTTCATGTCAGAACGAAGGAACTTCATCAAACAAACCGGCCTCACACTATTGGGCACTTCTTTACTTCCAAGCGCATCAGCCAGTCCCTTTCTCATAATCAATCGTAAAAACCCTGCATCGGATACCATCCGATTTGGAGTGATTGGAGTCAATGGAATGGGATGGTCCAATACCAAAGCTGCCATTACACTGCCTAATATGCAATTGGTAGCCATCTGTGACATCGATCAATCGGTCATCGATAAAAGAATGGGTGAACTCAAGGACTTGAATGTGGATGCTACAAAAGTGCAGGTCTTTAAAGATTATAGAAAATTATTAGACCAAAAAGATATAGATTTTGTGATCGTGGGCACTCCGGATCATTGGCATCCACTCATGACCATCCATGCTTGTCAGGCCGGTAAAGATGTGTATTGTGAAAAACCCATAGCGAACAGTATTGGCGAAGTACAAGCTATGGAGAAAGCTCAAAAAAAATATAATCGAGCTATCCAGGTAGGCCAATGGCAAAGAAGTCAAAAACACTTTAGAGATGCGATAGAGTATGTGCATTCCGGCAAGCTGGGGAATGTACGTATGGTAAAGACCTGGGCTTTTCAAGGGTGGATGAAGCCCGCTCCTAAGAGTGAAATCTTGCCAATACCAGCTGGTGTAGATTACAATATGTGGCAAGGTCCTGCTCCCAGGAGGCCTTTTAAAACTGAACATTTTCACTTTAATTTTCGATGGTTTTGGCCTTATGCTGGCGGATTGATGTGTGATTGGGGTGTACACATTATCGATTATGCATTATTTGGGATGAAAGCTACTATGCCTAAGACTGTATCCGCATTGGGTGGAAAATTTGCTTATCCTGATCTTAGCCATGAAACTCCGGATACCCAGACTACCATCTATGAATTTGATAAGTTTTTATTGAGTTGGGAGCATGCCTTAGCCATAGATAATGGTCCGTATATGCGTACCCATGGGATAGGATTTATCGGGAATAATGGAACCTTGGTGTTGGATCGAGGAGGCTGGGAAGTATTGGAAGAGAAAGCTGTAGCGACTAAAGTTATAGAACCATATCATGCCAGAGAAGATAATGGAGTGGTCAAACATTTTGAAAATTTTGCTGAAGTCATTCGGAACAGAAAATTTGAAACCCTCCATTGTGGAATTGAACAAGCGGCACTGGTAGCTAAAGTATGTCAGATGGGAAATATCGCCTATAGAAGTGGTAAGAAGCTCAATTGGGATGCCAATAAACAAAGATTTACCGATGAAGCTGTCAATGCCAAGTATCTGATGAATCGATATGAGAATGGGTATAAATTGGAGGTGTAATGTGCAATATTCAAAGGGAAAAGGGAAAAGGGAAAAGGGAAAAATGAAAAATACTATACTCAATGTGCAATGGGTATAGACTAGAGGATTCTTTTGGGCCAGGAGGTTGGTAGTTTTTTCCAAAGTTGTTTATAAAATTCGGGAGGCCCTATTTTTTGAGTAGCATTGGCGGGGGTGAAAGTGAACTCACTAAATTTAATTCCATCATCCACTACCAAGAGATCTACTCTGACGATTGGAAAAAGTGTACTAATCTTATCTACGATGGACAACATTTCGTCCAAACAATCTGGTCTTGGCTGATCTATCGGATCGTTTAATTGATCGAATCTATTAAAATGCAAATGTAGTCTTTGCCAGTCCTTATCATAGAGTTGCATTTTTCTATCGCCTTGACGGTCCCGGTCGTGATAGATGTATTGGACCTCTCCATTGATAGTTAAAAATCTATATTCTTTAGGTTCCTCGCCCGCTAAAGAGACTCTTGGTTCGATTATAAATTTGGGTTTCAGTAGATGGCATTGATATTCTCTGGTTCGTCGGTAAACAGGCCACTGCATCCAATTTTTACAAATTTTATATTCTTCTGAATTTAATACCGAATTAGCTTTTTTGAACAATATATCTTTGGAACTATGTGTAGGCTTGATCACATAGTCCTCGCTTGAAGTGAAGTCTTTTATTTCTTCCAAACTATCAGTCACTAAAAGTGAAGGTATAAGGTAGGCTTCGCCCCAAACCAATTTAATAAAATCTTTTACCAAATCTTTATCTACGAAATAACTGAATATTGCACTCCGAGGATCGGTCTTAAACATCAACCAATAATCATTGAGGTCATAACAATCTTCAATAGAAGTAGGTTTTCGACCATGAATCACCTCATGGAGCTGAAATTGCGCCCATCGATTTAACCATCTCCAATTGGGTAAGTAAGGAATAGCTTTTAAAATAAATTTCTTTGTAAAAATTTTCGACATTAAGAATAAAAATATTAATTCCTAACCACAAATCATTCAAAATAGCTTCAATTCATAATAATACATTGGAATAATATCTATCTTAAACAAAGGTTGTTTGGAATAGTACTTTGAAAAAAAAGCATTGCGGTTTTTTTTATTTTTTCAATTTTGTATTCGTTATATAATCAAATAGAGTCAATTTTCTGATCTCATAATAAGCCAACCAATATTCGCTTAGAGCGCTAAAATAAGCTTTTCGGGATTTATTTTGATCATCAATGGCTTGACTGAGCTCGACGATACCTACTTTTCCTATGAGATACCGTTGGGTACTAAAAAAATATCTTTTCTGACTAGCTTCGGCCGCCCGTTGTGCTATTCTTACTCGTACTTTCTTTAAATCAAATTGTTTCACTTTTAGAGATACCTCTTGTTCTACATTCGATTTTTGTTGGCTTATGGTTTGATTGACCAATTCAAGATTGGAGCTTGCTATTTCTTTTCTTGCTTTTGATTTACCCCAGTCGGCTAATGGTATTCCAATATCGAGCCGAATAATTTCTTGATCCAATGGATTTTTCAAGGCATCCTGAATGCTTTTGCCGGTCTGTGTAAAGCCAAGGTTTCCGGTCAGATTGATATTAGCCCTTTGATCTTTCTTTGCTTCATCTAAAAACTGTTGTGCTTGCAATCGGCTTAGTTCTTGCGATATAAATTCGCTGCGATGTTGACGGGCATATTCAATAGCCTGTAGGGGATCGATTTTAAGGTCCGGTAATTCATTGGGCGTGATCAAATCAAAAATGATGGATCGTTGGATCCCCAAAAAATTTCGAAGCTTTTCGTTTGAAGTAGATACATTCAATGCGGATTGGGATAGCTCTACATCGGTATTCATCGCATTGATTTCACTTTGAAGTAATTCTGTTTCTGCTATTTTACCTACTTGAAATCTGGATTTATTCAATTCAAATAAAGTATCGGCATTGGCTTTATTGGATTTGACGGCTTGTTCTTCTAATTGTGAAACTAATAAATCAAAGAAGTAAGTGACTGCCTGTAATGCCAGGTTTTCAAGATTTTCAGAATATTTTTTATTGGCCTCTTCAAATTGTAATGGTCGTATAGCCTTATCCCATTTCCAACTATTAAAAGAAAACAAGGGTTGGCTGAACCCTATAAAAAATGGCCGACTTAGATATGAAATCGAAGGGTCCACTAATGATGTTTTAAAAATATCTAATCTATTTAAGCCAGTGGCTGCATATACTGTACCTCCGGTGAGTGGAATGACTTGGTTCAAAGAAATAGCTAGATCATTATTCATCAAAGATCGATTGATATATTGACTACTTCCATCTGGCAAGGTGATCAAATCAATAGATCTATTGAAGTTGGGCAAAGAAGCATTGAAATTAATTTGAGGTCGCAAGCTTGCTTTATACTGTTGCAATCGCCAGTATTGATTGCTAAGTCTGGTCTTTTCTAGTAGTACTTCCGGAGCTGCACTTTGAGCCAATGCTATCACTTGATCGAGAGTGAGGCTCTGTCTTTCCGTTTGCGCATTTATAGCTATGGTAATCAATAGAAAAGGTAATATGGAAAAGATTCTCATACAATTTTGCTTTAAATTTTTTAAGAAATAATTATTCGACACGAAGCGATTTGATGGGGTCTTGCTCTGCTGCTTTCTGTGCAGGAAACAGTCCAAAGATCAATCCGATACAAAATGCAACTCCGAAAGCCATCAATACGGACCAGGTAGAAATCACCGTCGGAATCTGGGCGTAATTGGCTATCGATTTAGAAGCGAGGATGCCAAGAATAATTCCAGCCAGGCCACCTATAAAGCTAATGATGATCGCTTCGTACAAAAACTGCTGAATGATATCTTGTTTTTTAGCTCCTAGTGATTTGCGTAGTCCGATTTCTTTGATTCTTTCCAGTACACTCGCGAGCATAATATTCATGATACCGATACCTCCTACCAAAAGTGAAATGGCTGCTATGACTGCTAATACAAGATTGAATGTACCTTGTGTCTTTTGTTGTTGTTGGATTAATAATTCGGGGATTTCAATTTCATAATCGGTCTGATCCCGATGCCTTCTTTTCAACATTCTTCCTATAAATTCTGCCGTTGCACGTAATTCATGAGTCTGCCCTACCTGAATGATGGCACGATCGATTTGATGATGGTTTTTTATTGGTGCATTGGGTTCGCTGCGTTCTCCTAAGTCATCTTTGTCAATAGCTGATCTATCTTGAATACGCACCAAAGCAGATTGGATAGGGATAAAAACATCATTATTATAATCTCTGATGCCCAGATTTTTCAAGCTTTCACCCTGCGTACTACGTTTATCTAAGACTCCGATTACGATCATCCATACATTTCCTATTTTAATGGATTTACCTACCGGGTTTTGATTTTGAAAAAATTTAGTTTTCAAATATCTCCCCAGTATACATACTGGGCTAGCTTCTTGCAAATGCAAATAGGAAAACCAGGTGCCGTCATCTAAAGTCAGGTTATTTAATGTAAAAAAATCATTGGTCACGCCGATGCAGGTGATCCCCTGAGATTTTCCACTATAAAGCATGGTAGTATTCAAACTGAATTCAGGGCTAGTATGGACGACGGTGGGGATAGACATTTTCATAGCTTTGAGGTCTGCTATAGTCAACCCCGGCGACCAGGGTTTTTTCTTTTTTTCATTGGACCCACTGGTTGCGGTTTGGTCAATAGATGCTGCACTTTG
>JAYSTG010000278.1:0-12050 GCA_043719965.1 Saprospiraceae bacterium
ATATACGAATCTATTCAACAAATCAAGGCCGGTAAAAAAGTTATAAAAAAGGTCAAGGATTTGAAATGAGAATTGTTTTTTCAGATCATGCTTGGGATGATTATCTCTATTGGCAAATTGAAGATAAGAAAATTATCAAAAAGATTAATGAATTAATCAAATCCATTGAAAGGACACCTTTTGAAGGAATCGGAAAACCTGAACCATTAAAATTTGCTTTAAGCGGGATGTGGTCCCGAAGAATTGATATTGAACATAGACTAATATATCAAATCAATGGCAATGACCTTTACATCCACAGCTGTAGATACCATTTTGATGATTAAAAAATATCATTCTACTTATCTAAAATAAACAGCACTCTTCTTAATCTCCTCTACAAAGGGATTGTCCATATACTCACTCCATGGATAAAGATGAACCTGCATCTGTGGTATACGAATGGTGTGTTGAATTAATTTAAAATTTTCAACATGGTTGCAGGTAAACTGAGGACTGAATACAGCCAGGTCGATATCACTATATGGATGCTGTGTACCTTTGGCGAAAGAACCAAATAAAATCACCCGCTCAAGTTCAATACCCTGATCTGAAGCGCTTTTAATAAAGTCGTTTATACTTTGGTAGACAAATTGTCTCGTAAGCATTGCATAAATTCTTTTCCTTCAATAAATAATTGGTGAGTATACTCCTTAGTCGTATAGCTATATATTAATTTTTTATAATCTGTGTATCTGCCTTCAATTTGATATTTTTGAATAGTATCGATGAACAAACTTTGTGGTCCATCGGGTATAAATGAAGTGTCCGCCAAAAGGTATTTTATTTCATGAATTCGAGGAGGATGGTTATTTACATTTTCACTCACCCACATTGCTTTACTTAGTTTTTCAATACCTTAAACATAGACAAAACAATGAAAAAACATAATCCTCTTGTTCAAATAATATAAAAGCCCTGTGTAAATCCTCCTCAGCAGTGCATGTCCAATACTTGATATGTTCCTGTTTAGATAACATTATTTATCTTACGATTAAATAAAGCGGAAGGTTAGGGATTCGAACCCTAGGTACACTTTTGATGTACACACACTTTCCAGGCGTGCCGGTTAAACCACTCCCGCAACCTTCCGTTTAATAGTTTAAAATTTCAGAGGCAAAGATCGTCAAAATTAAGTGGCTTTCAAAATAAGATCTAAAGTTAAAAGGGGAGATATCGATTATAGACAAACTATGCTATCCAACCAATAATATAATCATGCAAAGTTTCAAACTAACCGAAGAGCCTGATCGCATTTTCAGTCGTGAGCTGCTGGGTCTCGGAATCTGTGAGTTGGAGGCATTCACTCAGTTTCTTATTGATATGGCTTAGGTAGCTCGATTCATTTCTTTTCCCTCTGAAAGGCACTGGAGCCAAATAAGGAGAGTCGGTCTCCAATACCAACTTATGTCTGGGTATCTCTGGTATAAGCTCTGCTAGGCCTGCATTTTTATAGGTGATCACCCCGCCAATACCATAATAATAGTCTCCGAGAGCATCTATTCTTTCTATTTCTTCTCTGGTCCCACTAAAACAATGAAATATACCCTTCGAAGGTCGAACTTGCATATTTTCAACGATGTCCAAGACTTCCACAGTAGCATTTCGACTGTGAATGATGATGGGTAAGTTGAATTCTATACCCCACTGGCATTGAATTTTAAAAGCCTCTATTTGATAAGGCAAGGTGGTTTTATCCCAATATAAATCAATGCCCATTTCTCCTACCCCATAATAGGTGTTCCTGATCAGTTCTTGTTTAAGTGCCTCCAATATGGATTCAAAGTCAGCACGTACACTGCATGGATGCAATCCCATCATAGGATACAATACCTCCGAGAGTTCCAACATATCATTTAATCTGACTACAGATTGTAAGTCTACATTAGGCAAATAAATTCTCTCTACCCCTGCCTGCATAGCCCGATGGATCATGTCCACGCGATCGATATCAAACTCCGTTGTATATAAGTGAGCATGTGTATCTATAAGCATCTTGTAATATATTTGATGTCGAATGATATGGCGAAGAAACAAAAATATTATGTAGTATGGGAGGGTTACTCACCGGGTATCTATCAAGATTGGAAATCCTGTGAGGCTCAAGTGAAAAATTTTCAGGGTGCACGATACAAGTCTTTTGACTCGTACGAAGAAGCTCATCTTGCCTATAATAAAGGCCCCTTTGCTTCGACAAGGCCATCTAGCATCAAAAAATCTCGAAATCTATCGAGTATAGTAAAGGACTCTATCGCCGTAGATGCTGCCTGCGAAGGCAACCCCGGCATTCTGGAATACCAAGGGGTCAATCCGCACAATGGCATAAAATTATTTCACCAAGGTCCTTTTAATGAAGGTACAGTCAATATCGGTGAGTTCCTGGCTATAGTACATGCCTTAGCAATGTTCAAAAACCAGGACAATAATCATACTGCGGTATATTCTGACTCGATCACTGGCATCAGTTGGGTAAAAAATAAAAAGATCAAAACCAATCTCGTAAGATCCCGTAAAAATGAATCTCTTTTTGTGTTGGTAGATCGAGCCTTGGCTTGGCTTCAAAATAACCGATACTCCAATCCAATTTTTAAGTGGGAAACAGAATACTGGGGAGAGAATCCGGCTGACTTTGGCAGGAAATGAGTTGGATGCCCGAAATGCAAAAAGGAGATGTTGCCATCTCCCTTTTTATTCATTCATTACAGTGTAATATTATTTATTCTAAGCAGCTATCTCTGGTTCCAACTTCAAAGCGTCATCAGGAGCTGTCACTAATAAATTTTCGAATTTCCTCATACCAGTACCTGCAGGAATTCGTTTTCCTACGATGACATTCTCTTTTAATCCATTGAGTATGTCTCTAGATGCCGCTATAGCAGCTTGTGAAAGCACTTTCGTCGTCTCCTGGAACGATGCGGCAGAAATCCAGCTTTCGGTACCTAATGAACTCTTCGTGATACCCAGCAATAATGGACTGGAAGTGGCAGGAAGTGCATCTCGATATTCGACCAATTTTTTGTCGTTTCTCTTCAATGAACTGTTTTCTTCCCTTATCTGTCGCAGTGTAACCAGAGCTCCAGGCTTTAATTTATTGGAATCCCCAGCTTCTACTACAAATTTTTTGTCATAGATCCAGTCATTGTGTTCGTTAAACTCATGTTTATCTACAGCTTCACTTTCCAGGAAATGGGTATCTCCAGGATCTTCTATCTGCACTCGACGCATCATCTGTCTTACGATGACCTCTATGTGTTTGTCATTGATATTGATGCCTTGAGATCGATAGACTTCTTGTACTCCATTGACCAAGTGAGATTGCACAGCATAAGGGCCTTTGATATGTAAAATATCTCGGGCGGCTATAGTCCCATCTGTAACTGGGGTTCCTGATCGTACAAAGTCTCCTTCTTGTACCAGCAAATGTTTATTAAGTCCAATAAGGTATTTGCTTTTTTGACCTGTCTTTTCATCTTCGATCATGACCTCACGATTACCTCGTTTGATCTTACCGAAAGTCACGATACCATCGATCTCAGCTACCGTAGCAGGATTAGAAGGATTACGTGCTTCAAACAATTCTGTTACCCTCGGCAAACCTCCCGTGATATCCTGGATCTTACCCAGTTTACGTGGGATCTTTACGATTTTCTGACCAGCAGTGACATGATCACCATCACTAATGGAAATGTAAGCGCCTACAGGTAAGGTATATTGTTTTAAATCATCACCATTTTTATCGATGATACGTATGACAGGTATCTTTTTCTTGTTTTTTGCATCAATAATTACTTTCTCAGAGTAACCAGTCTGATCATCACGTTCCATTCTGAACGTAATACCTTCTTCGATTTCAGTAAATTGAGCGATACCAGCAAATTCGGATACGATGACCGCATTAAACGGATCCCAATCGCATATCAAGTCACCTTTCTTTACGATCTGACCTTCTTTTACTTTAAGGTTAGCCCCATAAGGAACGTGACTGGTATTGTATTGTTTTTTCGTTTTCGGATCAATGATTCTGATTTCACCGGATCTGGATAATATGATATTCGTTTTATGATCTTCTTCTTTGACAGAGGTGAAACTCACATTATCAAATTCAATCTGACCATCGAACTTAGCTACCAATTCAGACTCGGTCTTAGAGATAGACGCAATACCTCCCACGTGGAAGGTACGAAGGGTCAACTGTGTACCAGGCTCGCCGATGGATTGAGCAGCAATGATGCCGACGGCATCACCTTGCTCAGTAATACGACCCGTTGCCATGTTCTTACCATAACATTTGGTACATACTCCTCTACGTGCTTCACAAGTTAATACAGATCGAATGGTCACCGCTTCTATGCCGGACTGTTCGATTCGTTCTGCTGTTTTCTCATCAATATATTGCGCAGCATCGACTAATAATTCATCTGTTACCGGATGAAAGATTGCATGCAGATTATATCGACCATGAATTCGGGTCGATAGTGGTTCTATAATTTTCTCATTGTCTTTTAAAGCAATGGTTTCGATACCTCTTAATGTACCGCAATCCACTTCATTGATGACTACATCCTGAGATACATCTACCAGACGGCGAGTCAAGTAACCAGCATCAGCGGTTTTTAATGCCGTATCCGCAAGGCCCTTACGCGCTCCGTGTGTAGAAATAAAATATTCTAGTACGCTCAATCCATCGAGGAAGTTAGAAAGAATCGGATTCTCAATGATCGCAGCGCCGGTATCACCTGATTTTCTAGGCTTAGCCATCAATCCTCTCAATCCACAAAGCTGTTTAATCTGTTGTTTAGATCCACGGGCACCGGAGTGCAACATCATGTATACTGAATTGAAGCCTTGCTTGTGACTTGCAAGTTCTTTCATCAAACTATCTGTGATTCTATTATCTGCATAGGTCCATCGGTCAATGATCTGATTGTATCGCTCATTGTTGGTGATAAGACCCGTATTATAGTTTTCCCAGATTTCATCTACTTCCACTTTTGCTTGAGTCAAAGTCACATCTTTGATAGAAGGTGTGATCAGATCACCCAGGTTGAAAGAAAGTCCGCCTTTGAACGCCCAATAAAATCCCATATCTTTGATAGCATCCAAAAAATCTGCAGTCTGAGCAAAATCAGTTCGAGTAATGACTTCACCGATAATCTTCTTAAGCGTTTTTTTGGTAGCAAGCTCATTGATGAAAGGCACTTTTTCCGGCGTAGCTTGATTTAACAAGACTCTACCTACTGTAGTGTCAATTAATTTTTGAACCAATTGCTTTTGATCATTTTCTACACGTGCTCTTACTTTGATCGCAGCGTGTAAATCCACCCGGCCTTCATTGAAAGCGATGATGACTTCCTCAAACGAATAGAATTTTGAACCCTGTCCTCGTACTTTTTCTTTGTCAGTAGATTTTTTCTCTTTAGTAAGATAGTACAATCCTAATACCATATCCTGAGAAGGAAGTGTAATCGGCGAACCGTCCTGAGGATTGAGCATGTTATGTGATGATAGCATCAATAATTGAGCTTCCAAGATGGAGGTCTGGCTTAATGGTATATGTACCGCCATCTGATCTCCGTCAAAGTCAGCATTGAATGCACCGCACACCAAGGGATGCAATTGAATCGCTTTGCCTTCGACCAATCGGGGTTGAAATGCTTGAATAGAGAGCCTATGTAATGTCGGAGCTCTATTGAGCATGACTGGATGGCCTTTCAATATATTTTCCAAGATTTCCCAGATGACTGGATCTTTACGATCTACTAACTTCTTAGCTGATTTTACAGTTTTGACTATTCCGCGCTCTATCAATTTACGAATGATAAAAGGCTTGAACAGTTCTGCAGCCATACTCTTAGGTAATCCACATTCGTGTAGTCTCAAGGTGGGCCCTACTACAATTACAGAACGACCAGAATAATCTACCCGTTTACCCAAAAGATTTTGACGGAATCGTCCTTGCTTTCCTTTTAAAATATCACTCAATGATTTTAAAGCTCGTCCCCCTTCGGCTTTTACTGCATTTGATTTGCGGCTATTGTCAAATAAGCTGTCTACAGCCTCTTGCAACATACGCTTTTCATTTCGAAGGATTACTTCAGGAGCTTTGATCTCTAATAATCGCTTTAGACGATTGTTACGAATAATCACTCTACGATATAAATCATTTAAGTCAGAACTAGCAAATCGACCTCCGTCCAAAGGAACTAAAGGCCTTAATTCCGGTGGAATGACAGGAAGATATTGGATGATCGTCCATTCAGGTTTGTTCACCTGATTCTTCTGTCCATCTCTAAAAGCTTCAACGACTCTTAATCGCTTTAAAGCTTCAGATTTTCGCTGTTGAGAACTTTCCGTTGATGACTTATGTCTTAGATCAAAAGATACATCATCGAGATTAACTCGCTCGAGCAGGTCTTTTACTGCAAGAGCGCCCATTTTAGCGATGAATTTATCGGGATGTGTGTCATCCAAGAATTGATTCTCCTTAGGCAATGCTTCCAGGATATCAAGATATTCTTCTTCAAGCAATAGATCCAGCTGGCCGATGCCATCCTTTTCTTTTACTCCCGGTTGAATGACTACATAGCGTTCATAATAAATGATCGATTCCAATTTCTTGGATGAAAGACCCAGCAGGTAACCGATTTTATTCGGTAACGATTTGAAAAACCAGATATGTACTACAGGGACTACCAGTTTGATGTGACCCATACGCTCTCTACGTACTTTTTTCTCTGTCACTTCTACTCCGCATCGATCGCAGACAATACCCTTATATCTAATCCTTTTATACTTACCGCAATAACATTCGTAATCTTTTACGGGACCGAAAATACGTTCACAAAACAATCCATCCCGCTCAGGTTTGTAGGAGCGATAATTGATGGTCTCTGGCTTTAAAACTTCCCCATACGATCTCTCCAGGATATCATCAGGCGAAGAAAGACTGATCGTAATACTTTCAAAGTATTTCGGATGCTTAGTACTTTTCTTTTTAAATGGCATATACCAATTGTTTTAATAAATTAAAAAAACCAGATTATTCAAATTTAATCTCAAGGGCTAAACCTTGCAATTCGTTGATCAATACATTGAATGATTCAGGAATATTAGGCTCCGGTAGATTGTCACCCTTCACAATAGCTTCATAAGCTTTTGCTCTACCGATGATATCATCTGATTTCACCGTAAGCAATTCTTGTAAAATGTGTGAAGCGCCATAAGCTTCCAATGCCCAAACCTCCATCTCTCCAAATCGCTGACCTCCAAATTGTGCTTTACCACCCAATGGTTGTTGAGTAATAAGACTGTATGGCCCGATAGATCGTGCGTGCATCTTATCATCCACCATGTGAGATAGTTTCAACATATAGATGACACCTACAGTAGCTTGTTGATGGAAACGATCACCCGTCTCGCCATCATGTAAGAAAGCTTGTCCGTATTGAGGAAGATTAGCTTTTTCAATATAGGATTCGATTTCGCCAAGGCTAGCGCCATCAAAAATAGGAGTGGCAAATTTGACACCCATTTTTTCTCCCGCCCATCCTAGAACCGTTTCAAATATCTGGCCAAGGTTCATACGTGAAGGTACGCCCAGTGGATTCAATACAATATCCACCGCTGTGCCGTCTTCGAGGAATGGCATATCTTCCATTCTTACAATTCTGGACACAATACCTTTATTCCCGTGACGACCTGCCATCTTATCACCTACTTTGAGTTTTCTTCTCTTAGCGATATAGACTTTAGCAAGTTTTTGAACACCTGCTGGTAATTCATCACCTATACTTACATTAAATTTCTCTCGTTTGTATCTACCTACTTCTTCATTGTACTTGATCGTGAAATTATGCAACAATCGAGTGATCAACAAATTGGTCTTTTTGTCAGCGGTCCAACCGGTATAATCTACAGATGAAAATTCGATTTTTTTCAATGCATTCGGTGAGAATTTAGTGCCCTTAGGCAATATCTGTTCACCATAGATGGTCTTTACACCTTCTGTAGCTTCACCTTTAAGCAATCGCATCAATTTATCAATCAGTATAGTCTTTAATTGATTAGCCCCTACTTCATGCTTTTGATCTAGTTTATCGAGGACATCTTTCTCTTGTGTCTTTTGAACCTTATCTTTTTTAGCTTTAGCAAATAGTTGTTTGCTAATAACTACCCCTTCGATGGATGGTGGTGCTTTTAAGGAAGCATCTTTTACATCACCGGCTTTGTCACCAAATATTGCACGCAACAGTTTTTCTTCGGGGGTAGGATCAGACTCGCCTTTAGGTGTGATTTTGCCTATGAGGATATCGCCTTCATTGACCCAGGCACCGATACGAATGATACCGTTTTCGTCCAGATCTTTAGTGGCTTCTTCACTCACGTTAGGAATATCATTCGTCAATTCTTCATCTCCTAATTTAGTCTCTCGCACATCAAGATCAAAACTTTCGATATGAATGGATGAGAATACATCTTGCTGTACTACTCGCTCAGAGATTACTATTGCATCCTCAAAGTTGTACCCTTTCCAAGGCATGAACGCTACTTTAAGGTTTTGCCCTAGAGCCAATTCGCCTTTATCCGTAGCATATCCATCGCACAGGATCGTACCCGCATGCACTCTATCTCCTTTCTTTACGATAGGTTTAAGATTGATACATGTAGCTTGATTCGTTCGTTTGAATTTGGTCAATTGATAGGTCTTCAAATTATCTTCGAATGATACCAATTGATCTTCTTCAGATCTGTCATACCGAATGGTGATTTGATTGGCATCGACATATTCTACGATACCTTCTCCTTCCGCATTGATCAACATCCTGCTGTCCATAGCTACTTTACCCTCTAATCCAGTGCCCACAATCGGCGAAGTAGGATTGATGAGTGGCACAGCTTGTCGTTGCATGTTAGAACCCATCAAGGCTCTGTTAGCATCATCATTTTCAAGGAATGGAATCAGGGATGCAGACACACCCACAATTTGGTTAGGAGCGATGTCAATATACTCGATTTCATCCGGAGTCAATACAGGGAAATCACCATGTTGTCTACATTTGACACGGTCTTCAGTAAATGCGCCTTTCTCATCCAATTGCGAGTTAGCTTGCGCTATTTTTTTATTGTCTTCTAATTCTGCAGAAAGGAATTCAGCGCTCGATTTTGCGTCGATCATACCGTTTTTGATCTTTCGATATGGAGTCTCGAGGAATCCCATCTTATTGATCTTAGCATGTACACAAAGTGTAGAGATCAATCCAATATTAGGACCTTCCGGTGTCTCAATAGTACAAAGCCGACCATAGTGAGAATAGTGTACATCTCGTACCTCGAATCCGGCACGTTCTCTTGAAAGACCACCAGGACCTAAAGCCGAAATTCTACGTTTGTGCGTAATCTCAGAAAGCGGATTGGTTTGATCCAAAAACTGAGACAATTGACTCGTACCAAAGAATGAGGATACTACGGATGACAGGGTACGCGCATTGATCAGGTCAATAGGAGTAAACACTTCATTGTCTCGTACATTCATACGCTCTCGGATGGTACGCGCCATTCTAGCTAAACCAACACCAAACTGAGCATATAATTGCTCTCCTACGGTACGTACTCTTCTATTGCTCAAATGATCGATATCATCCAGCTCTGCTTTTTGATTGATAAGCAGTACAAGGTATTTAACGATGTTGATGATATCCTGATTCGTAAGAATCATGATATTTAGATCGATATCCTGGTCTAGTTTTTTATTGATTTTATATCGCCCGACTTCGCCGAGATTATATCTCTTATCAGAGAAAAATAATTTGTCGATGATACCACGGGCAGTCTCTTCATCCGGAGGATCAGTACCTCTCAATTGCCTATAGATATGTTGTACCGCTTCAAGTTCTGAACTGGAGGGATCTTTTTGTAACGTGTTATAGATGATAGTATAATCATCCGATACATCTTCTTTCTGAAGTATGATGGTTTCAGCTTCGGCTTCTATCACCAATTGAATGTTGTCTTCATCGAGAATCACATCCCGCTCCAGAATGATTTCATTCCGTTCGATCGTAACTACCTCGCCGGTATCTTCATCCACGAAATCTTCAGTCCATTTTTTCAAGACACGAGCCGCTAATTTGCGACCAACATTGTCTTGTAAGTTTTTGTGACTGACTTTTACTTCTTCAGCAAGACCGAACAGGTCTAAGATATCTTTATCGGAATCAAAACCTATGGCTCTCAATAAAGTCGTGACCGGGAATTTCTTCTTACGATCGATATACGCATACATCACTGTATTGATATCTGTAGAAAATTCCATCCATGCACCTTTGAATGGTATTACTCTTGCAGAATAGATCTTGGTTCCATTGGGATGGAAAGTCTGATTGAAGAATACCCCTGGTGAACGATGGAGTTGACTTACAATTACCCGCTCTGCACCATTGATGACAAAGGTGCCTTTAGGAGTCATATAAGGGATATTCCCAAGAAACACATCCTGAACAATGGTTTCAAAATCTACGTGTTCTTCATCATTACAGGAAAGTCTGAGTTTAGCTTTCAAAGGAACGCTATAAGTCAGTCCTCGTTGCATACACTCTTCGATGGTGTATCGTGGCGGATCTACAAAATAATCCAGGAACTCCAGCAAAAAGATGCTTCTGGCATCTGTAATCGGGAAGTTTTCCTGAAACACTTTATATAAGCCTTCGTTGCTTCGATTTTCAGGCGTTGTCTCTAATTGAAAGAACTCCTGGAAGGATTTGAGTTGTATTTCGAGTAGATCAGGGGAATCCGTCCCGTGTTTGATCTTCCCAAAATTTACCCGCTTAGATTCTATTTTCTTGATTGCCATAAGCCTCTATGCGAATTTAAATAAGTCATGAAAAAAAAGTCGAGTTTTCCTAATGTGTCCGTTAATCCATATACAATCAGTAAAGGCTTAGCCAAATACCAACGTATTTAGCTAAGCCACTGCTGTATTTTATGTACGAGTAGTATAAATCAGATCTTTTGATTTTACTTCACCTCGATTTCAGCACCTACTGCTTCTAAAGCAGCTTTCAATGCCTGAGCCTCATCTTTGGTTGCTTTTTCTTTTAAAGTAACAGGAGCGCCATCTACTAAATCTTTAGCTTCTTTCAAGCCTAGATTTAATAAAGTTTTTACTTCTTTTACTACTTTCAATTTTTCAGCACCACTTGATTTTAAAATTACATCGAATTCAGTTTTTTCTGCTGCTGCTACAGCGCCACCACCTGCTGGTGCTGCTACTGCTACAGCTGCCGCTGCTGGTTCGATACCGTGCTCTGATTTCATTATTGCAGCCAACTCATTAACCTCTTTAACGGTTAAGCTTACCAGTTGATCAGCAATAGCTTTAAGATCTGCCATGTTAATTTTTTTTTGATTTTTTTTTGAATGAATGTTTAATTTATAATGCGTACTTGGAAGCCAAATTTAGTTTGAACGGTCTTCTAAAGCTTTCAACAAACCAGCCAATTTGTGACCACCGGATTGTAGTGCGCCGATGACATTTTTTGCTGGAGATTGTAATAAAGCAATGATATCCCCGATCAATTCGTTTTTAGATTTTATTGCGATCAATACATCTAATTGATCATTTCCTAAAAACACAGCGCTATCGATATAAGCAGCTTTAAGGACAGGTCGTTCTCCTGCAACCCCTCTGTAAGCTTTGATTACTTTGGCAGGCTCATTACCTGATTCAGAAAATAAAAGTGCAGTAGGGCCATGCAAGGCGCTGTATAATTCAGCATATCCCTTGGAAGCTGGAAGAGCTTCCATAGCTTTTTTAGCGAGTGTGTTTTTTATTACTTTTACTTCGATCCCTTTTTCAAAACAAATACGACGGAAAGCGCTGATTTGTGCAACGGTCATAGATGAGGCATCCGCCAAATAAAAATTTGTACTAGTGTTAATTTTATCTTTAAGAGCTTCGATTGCAGCCCCTTTATCTGTTTTATTCATGTTACTTCAGATTGACTTTTAAAAAA
>JAYSTG010000279.1:0-4192 GCA_043719965.1 Saprospiraceae bacterium
GTGGAAATTGGAAATATAGGTATCAAAGACAAACTAAATTCTAGATTTGTTCAAATCAGACTTGGATTCACCCTCAATGACGATGAGTGGTTCTTGAAGAAAAAGTACAATTAATTTTTTTCCTGTAGCAGTGACCCGATAGCTATCGGATTCAGTCGCTTATGCCCTCAATCAATACAATATTTATTATTTGTGGTGGCGATCCGATAGCTATCGGATTCAATCGCTTATTTCTTCAATACTGGAGGGCAATAAATAAGCGACTGAATCCGATAGCTATCGGATCGCCTCTACAGAGATGTTGATAAATAATAAGCGAACTATTTCAATTTCTCGCATTCATAAAATTCATAGCGGATCGTCCATGACATCGTTTTACCGGGAGGGATATTGAGCTTGATATAAGGCTCAGGACAAATCGTTTTAATCGCTGACCACATAGGTAGTTTTAATATTGGTTGATCGCCGGTGATTTTTACAGCTGCACCAGTCTTATGATTTTCAATACTGAAATTGTAATCGTTAATATCGTTGCTATGTCGTTCTATATCCACGAAATAAAGATATTTTTTTGGAGCAATATCTTTGACCAAAACGATATGATTATCTTCTACCAACACCAAGTCAGGGTTTTCTCGAGCGACGCCAGATATTTTATAGGGAAATTTCACTTCGTATCCAGGGCCAATAGGTGTATTATCCATTACAAAAAAATTATGATTATATACCGAGGTTTCAATGGTTTTGGCCCCAGCGTTTTTTAATGTATGCAAGATTACCATTTCCGGCTTGCCTTGGATTAATTGAACAGTCTTTTTATAATCATACGAATAATCGCTGCTCTTAAACCGATGGGTAAAATCTACATGATCAGCTTTCGATTTAGTTTTCCATTTTCCTCCATGGACGATGGGATACTCAGTGACAATGGAGTATTTAGACTCTTCAGGCTTGGTGACCATGCCCACACCAATCACTAAAAAAGCTTCTCCTACTTTGGCTTCGTCATACCCTATAGGAGTAAATGCCTCGACAGGACCCATGATAGCATCATGCAAAGTAGGTCGGTATTTTTCAAACCATTGACCAAAGTATTGGTGGCCATTCCATTCCAGAGAAGAGATAACCCCGGACCAATCAAATCTTGAACCTCGGTAATATCCAACTTCGGAATCAGGTAATAATAATGTCGATTTTACTACGCCGTTCGAAATGGAGGCTTTAGGAAAAGGTTGGGCCTTGACTACAATAGCCCACAACGACAAGAATAAAAAAATAACTTTTTGTATTTTCATATCATTTAAGGAATTAACTCCATAATCTATCGTGGGACCGAATTTCATTCCATTGAGGAGTAGGCTCAAAATAAGTTTTATCTTCAGCATGCAAGTGTTGTTTCATCACTTCATCATTCAACTCCACTCCTAGGCCTGGAGCATCGTTAGGCACATTGGCATATCCTTTGTCATACAATGGTTGTTTGCCGACCATTTTTACCAAAGATGGCCACCATGCATTGTCAGATACTTGATTGGGCATTTCCAAAGCCAATACATTTTGGGTAGCAGCTGCGCAATGTACATTTGCCATAAACGATATCGGAGTGCCAGCAAAGTGCAGCATCATCGCTGTATTGCCTTCCTCTGCGTAATCCCCTATTTTTTTGGTTTCTAAGATTCCACCCGAAGTGCCCATATCAGGATGCACCATATCTACGATTTGATGATCGACCAGTTTTTTAAATTCCTCTTTTAGAAAAATATCTTCACCGGTCATAGTAGGAATCAAAATAGAATCTGTGATCTTTTTGAATTTAGTCATATCCGTCCATGGCAACAAATCTTCAACAGAGGCAAAATTAAACCGCTCCAATGCATTACATACCTTGATACAATTATTTAAATCATAATGACCTAGATGATCTATCGACAACGGTATATCATAGCCCACCACACTCCGTATGGTTTCTGCATATCTTACCAATTCTTCGATTCCCTTTTGGGTCACTTGTATGGGAGAAAAGTCGTGTTTGGTATTTTGATAGGACAAATAATTTTGTTGTGAATTCACGCGATCTTTAAAACTATCGACTTGGCCCATGCCAGTGATCGCTCCAGGAATATCAAATATTTTTTCCAGTCCGGGATGCATTTTGAGCCAAGTGTAACCCTGATCTACCATACGACGATGAATATCAGCTTTAAACTGAGTCATATCCATTTTGGCTAATGGTACACCACCGGAATTTGGTATATACGTATACAGTCTTATTTTTTCTCGGTATTTACCACCTAACAAGGCCCACACTGGTGCATTAAAGGCTTTGCCTGCAAGATCCCAGAGTGCCATCTCTACACCGGATACCCCACCACCCATTCGGCCATGACCTCCAAACGGTTTGATGATTTTAAATAACATTTCGACATTGATGGGATTTTTTCCTAAAAGTCTACTTTTTAGAAACATGGCATATCGATAGTCTCCGCCGTCACGGACTTCACCTAAACCATAGATGCCTTGATTGGTGTCTATCCGGATGACTACATTGCGGGCATTAGTAGCTCCAGTACCATTTGCCACTGTAGTATATCGCATATCCGTGATCCTGAGATCAGATGGAGCCCCCCTACGGGATACTTTGGAAGTAGTTTTTTCTATCGTTTCTTCAGCAGACAGCTTAGTCAAGCCGGTGAGTGCTATGCCACCTAATGCTGTTTTTCGTAAGAAATTCCGACGATCATCTTTTGTTATGGGATTGTTGATTTCAGTTATTGAAGGTGCAATGGATTGTTCAATAGTTTTATTTTCTTGAATGAGTTTGTGTAAAATATTTTTCATGGATTTTGAGTATTTATTAGCGAAGTAATTAATTTTCTTTTTACCAAGTCCTCTTACTCATCACTTTATCCAATTCCGCCTTACTCATCTTGCCTAGTTCAGGATGTTTTTCTAACCATCTGACGAATTCTGCCTTGAGTTCTTCAGTCCACTGACTATCTATTTGACCGGTGGAATATTTCGCAGTCTTTACCATTTCGAATGCAAATTTGTCTTTACGCACAACGAATTCAGCTGTACTTACCACCTCCTCTGCCATATGGGCTGGAACAAATAGGACACCTTCTCTCATGCCGATTACCAAATCGCCAGGTAAGACCATCACATTTCCTATTCGAATCGGAGAATTCAATCCCATCAATACCATTTCCTCTAAAAATGAAGGATGAAAATCACGTACAAAAGCATTGAACCCTGGTATATTTTGTATTTCTCCAAGATCTCTACAAGCGCCATTAAATACAACACCATTGCCTGATTTAGCATAAATAGAATTTGCCAAGGTAGAACCCATCAAAGTTCCTCCACCTATTTTTCCAAACCCATCTGCTACATACACATCACCTTTTACCAGTGTTTCGATAGGCCATGCATTGGTATTCCCTTTTCTGCCATCTCGGGAAGTACCCCTGCTTTTAATATTTTTTTCCACATCAGGTCGGCTCGGCATATACATGGCGGTCATAGCACGCCCTATGACGGGCACATCTTGCTGGACCATTTTCCAGTTTCCATCAAATTGATTGACATAACCATAATTTTTTAATACCGTCCATGCGTCATCGATATTGATGGTTCTGGCTCTGATCAATAAATCATCCGGCACTCTGGGTCGACCGTCAGCAAATCGCTCTCCTTTCCATTCGGAAGTAAGGAAGATGAGCTCATCTTTTGATATGGTCTGAGCATATGTGATAGAAGTCATACAAAACCAGAGGAATAAAAATAAGGTATATTGCTTTTTCATGATAGCAATTTAGTAAGAATTGAGTTAAAAAGTAAAATGTGTCTAAAAAAACAGAATAATTATGAAGCTAATTTAAGGCCAATCGCAAATCAACACATAGGTCAGAATTTTCTTCTCGAGGATATTTAAATGAACCTCTCTTACTTTAACTCCTACATCTAATTTATTAAATCGAAGATTTACGCCTGTTGACGATTCGCTGGAGCAATGGCAATTATTAAAGTCAAGCGTCACCGGATAAGCAAAAGAAAATTATGGACATCCAACTCAATTGTTTCATCAAAACAAACCGCTATTCCATTAAAGGACTTGAATTTTTCAACAAACAAACTCCTACTTGGGTCTGAAAGCTTCGGTTAGATTGAAATAAAATTAAAATTATGATTG
>JAYSTG010000280.1:0-4188 GCA_043719965.1 Saprospiraceae bacterium
GTGATATTCCTGATAGGTCTTTGCATCGGTAGGATAGAGCGGATTGGGCAAGATATCGATGGTGGAGGTAGTAGATTTATCACCGAGCTTTAATTCCAATGTATATTTTCCAGGGGCAGCCTTATGCCCGCTAAAACTACTCTCGATATAGGTGCCAGGGATACCAGCCATGGTAGGATATCGCATATTCCACACAAATCGATTGAGGCCTTTTTTCTTGGTCAATGTGGGATCAGCAGAGGGGCCACCGTCCCAAGAAGTAAAGGTGCTATCTGCTTTGGAGCTGAATTTTCTTACCGTATTACCCATTCCATCTTTAATAATCATAGTGAGCTCTTCACTGCTTTTACCATTGGGAATATAATAATATAACACCACGCCCGAAGCAGGATTCACCCCTTGCGATTTACTGGATCCATTAAATTCATCAGAGCTAAGATCCAGATCGGATGATGAATTGGTGAGTATTGCAGGCTCAGGAAGAAACAACGAAAAATTAGAGGTGTCTGGTTTAAATTGTCTAATCAATCCAAGATCATCCAAGACCCAAAAAGATCTACCGGAAGTTGCTGCGATCAAATCGCCTTGATGAGCTCTTAAGTCGGTAATCGGAGTGATAGGCAAATTTAATTGAAAAGGTGCCCAAGATCCACCCCCATTCCAAGAAATAAATATTCCAAGTTCTGTGCCTACAAATAATAAATCCTTACGCACATTATCTTCTCTGACTACGCGGGTGAAAGCACCTTGGGGAATACCGGTAGTAATATTAGTCCAGGTCTTTCCATAATCGGTAGTTTTATATAAGGCTGGAGTATGGTCATTAAATTTATATCGAGTAGTCGCAATGTAGGCTGTGGCTTTGTCGTGTGGTGATACTTCAATAGCATTGATCAAACATTCTTTCAAACCTATCGGTGTTACATTTTGCCATGTTGCGACATTATCTCTTGTAAGTTGCACATAACCATCATCACTCCCCGTCCAGATTACCCCTTTTTCATGAGGAGACTCCACCACATAGGCGAGTGTACCATAGTTTTCTGCACCTACAGCTTCGTTGGTATAGGGTCCGCCACCTTTACCTTGTTTTTCTTTTTCATTACGGGTAAGATCAGGTGATGCTTCTGTCCAGGTCACCCCCATATCTCGGGTACGTAGTAATTTTTGACTACCGTGGTAAAAAGTATTGGGTTCATGTTTGGACCAAATAATGGGTGCATTCCAATTAAATCGATATTTCATGTCTTTGGCATCCATACCAAGATATTGGATCGGCGCAGCCATGATATTCGTAGAGGCTTTTGCTTTATTATCTAATACTTCAATAGTACCTTGATAACTGCCTCCTAAAACATATCGTGGATCATCAGGATCGAAAGCCAAAAATGCACTTTCCCCACCAGCCGACGATGTCCATCCTGTGGTCGTGATGCCTCTGCCTCCTAATTCCCGATGGACAATAGATATAGATGAATTGTCTTGTTGTCCTCCGTAGATACGATATGGAAATTGATTATCGACATTGATTCTATAAAACTGAGCGGTCGGCATGGTGCTTTGCGGGGTCCAGGTTTTACCTTGATTTAAGGTGATCGCTGCTCCACCATCGTTGGAGATCACCATGTTTTTAGAGTTCTTCGGATTGATCCACAAATCGTGGAAGTCACCATGGGTACCGGATAGTTTTTCCCAGGACTTACCTCCGTCTATAGATCGTAGAGCGGGCGCACTCAACACATAGATGGTGTTTTCATCCAGGGGATCTATAAATAATTCGATATAATACCATGCTCGTTGTATGAGCTCGTGATCGTTAGTGACTCTCTTCCAATTTTTGCCAGCATTATTGGACACAAACAATCCTCCAAGTTCTTTTTCAGAGTCACTTTCGATCAATGCATATACTTTTTCCGCATTAGATCGACAAACCGCAACCGCCATTTTACCTAATTCTTTAGGTAACCCTTCTTGAATCTTTTCCCAGGTAGCTCCTGCGTCCGTGGATTTGTACATTCCACTTCCAGGACCTCCAGAGATTACTTTCCACGGTAGGCGTCCATGCTCCCACATCGCTGCATAGAGTATGCGTGGGTTATTCATATCCATAGACAGTTCGACGCACCCAGTTTTTTCATCTACGTAAAGAGATTTGATCCAGGTCATGCCACCATCAGTGGATTTATAGATACCCCGATCTTGGGATGAACTGTACAAAGCTCCTTGGGCAGCGACATAGACGATATTAGGGTCTTTAGGATGAATAGCTATACGGGATATATGCTGAGTCAAGTCCAAACCCATTTTCTTCCATGTCTTGCCGGCATCTGTAGATTTATAGACTCCATCTCCATGATGGGTCATGACGCCTCGCACAGCATGTTCGCCCATACCTACATATACTACATTGTGATCGCTTTCAGCAACAGCTACCGCTCCTACGGATCCTGTTTTAAAAAACTCGTCGGAAATATTATTCCAAGTCAAACCCATATCATCTGTCTTCCAAAGTCCACCACCTGTCGTACCCATATAATAGGTTGCCATATCACCAACTACTCCACATGACGACACAGATCTTCCTCCTCTGAATGGGCCTATACTTCTCCATTTGACGGGCTTGAAGTAGGAATTAAAATCTAAGGGAGTGGTTGCAGTGGGGTTTGTATTTACTGAAGATGCTGGAAGGGTTTTAGCAGGCTCTTTTTTCTTTTTTTGTGCGAGGAGGTGAGTACTGAAAGTCAACAGAACGGCTAAAAGCGTAAATCGTAGCATCATGAAATGTGAAATTTTATAGAGGAAATATAGGTCATAATTTTAAGATATAATAACTTCTGGAATATGCCCTCCCACTGAATATTGTGTTTGTATTTTTTTAAACTAGTTGTATTAAAAAGTCGCTACAGATCTCTAAGGTTTAGCATCAAGGAGGGTTATGCAAATTCAAAATAATTTCTATATTTATCTATAAATCAGCAATATATGATAATAAGACAAATAGGTGCATCAATCCAAGCTCAAATTGAAAAATTCCCAATTATCGTTTTGACTGGGCCTAGGCAATCTGGAAAGACCACATTGCTTAAAACGATTTTTCCAAACTATACTTATATATCGCTTGAAGACCCCGATCATCGAGAATTTGCCCATTCAGATCCAAAAGGATTTCTAACCTTATATTCAGATAAAATCATATTTGATGAGGCTCAACATGTACCGAAGTTATTTTCTTACATCCAGACCAAAGTGGACGATTCTCCAATGGACACGAAGTAGATTTATTGATAACCAATACAAATGGATTTGAAATATTTGAATTAAAAGCATCTGAAACAATTTCAAACCATCAATTAAAGGGTTTGGAATATTTGGGGATCATTTAGCACAAAATTTAGTAACTAAAAGGACTCTTGTGTATGGTGGTCATTTATCACAACACCGAAGTCAATATACCGTCATGGCATGGAATGATCTAAATTTAGGTAATAATCTAAAATGAAGATCAAATACAATATATAGAAATATATAACCGATTGTGGTTTTTGTTCTTCCATCTCTTAACAACCCTCTAAGAAAACATTAACTGTCATTCCAATTCCTGTAAACCAGAGGCTTAGAACGGTCTAGTGTTTTTTTTCAAACATACGATTAAACGATGCCCCTATCTTTGAGTTCTAAATGAACATAGCGCTTCCATAAAAGTCGGCGCTTTCCAAAAGGCAAGTTGGGTGTTGGTATACTCGGATCAAATATGACTTTGATTCGAACTTAAAATGTATTGTCAAAACGGTTACAACAGATGTCATTACGCTATAAAGAATTACAATCTTTGATCTGGAAGCACAAGACCCGACTAGTGCTTACCTATCTATTGTATTCTTTAGAGATGATGGGTTCCTTGGCCAGGCCTTTTCTCATCGGTCTCGCGATCAACGACCTCATCGATCATCGATATCAAGGATTAATGACCTTAGCAGGAGTACATATAATCTGGCTAGTGATCAGCTATGTCCGTCATCGTATAGATACCCGAACCTATTCTACTATCTATACCAGTATCGTAAAATCGCTGGTGCATCATTCAAGCCTAAGGTCAGATGTGAGTAGACTCAGTGCTCGATCTACCTTGGCCAAAGACCTGGTAGATTTTATGGAATATGATGTTTATTTTATACTTGAAGCTTGTTA
>JAYSTG010000029.1:0-2283 GCA_043719965.1 Saprospiraceae bacterium
GAATAAATAGCCAGTGTCGTCCTCTTAGAAATATCGATGCCTGTGAAACGAACAGTAAAATCTCCTTCACTAGGATTAGGATAAAGATCAATTTTGCTACGAAGCATAGCTCTTTGCCCATTGATATTCAAATGAGTATTCGCTCTTATATGATCCTGTGATTCATTGGGCACTAACGGTGGCAATTTTCATCTACTTTACCGTCACAATTATCATCTATACCGTTTTTACATATCTCCGTAGTTCCAGGGTGTATTTTATTCTGAGCATCATTACAATCATCGAGAGGCAATACTGTTTTGGTATACCCTGGAGTAAGTATCGCTGTGATTAAAGACTTTAAGATCGAATGGCTATCGGCTTATGGGGTCATGGACCGAGATACAAAAGAACCGGTGACTGCTACAACCTTATTTCAAGCAGGGTCGATCAGCAAACCCGTCTCCGCGTATGCCGCTCTTAAACTGGTAGAGCAAAACAAAATCTCACTGGACAGTAACATCAATGATTATTTAAAATCCTGGAAACTCCCCGATAATGATTTTACCAAAAACAAAAAGGCAACTCTTAAACATTTATTGAGCCATTCTGCCGGGACTACCGTACATGGATTTTTAGGATACAGTCCGGATCTTTCGATGCCATCCCTGTTGCAGGTATTGGATGGAAATAATAGCTCCAATTGGCCACTTTGGCTGTACTTAAATTGTAATGGACCATATCCTTAATCCCGATGCGCTTTCTTTAAGGCGCAGAAGCCCTCATCCCAACCATTGTGGCCAAAATAGGTAGCCGATTTCTTTTTTTCTATAAATACACCGAGACCTGCAAACTCTGAATTATAAGGAATTGGGGCACCTTTAATATAGATTATTCCATGCATAGGAGACTAAAATTGATACCATAATCATGGTATAGAACTGAAAGATAGTATCAATCGACGAAAAAAGTGCTGATATTCAAGGCGTAACCGCCTTGAATAATCAGTGCAAAACAGGTCTCCGGATCCAGAAATCATCTCTGAAAAAAGTGATTTAAAATGCGGAAAAGTGGTCAACGTTTTTCAGACATGGACAACATTGTACATTGTCCATTGTATATCCTGTTCCAAGATCGAGGTTCTATTTTGAAAAAATCAGATCTACATTTTCTGTTTTATTAAATATTACTTAAATTTAATTTCCCCAAAACCCATAAATATGAAAATCTTTTTACGCATTCTCTTTTCGTTGGTATTGCTCATCGCAGGAATTTTACTGTACATCCAGTTTACTTGGAATAAAAAATATGATGCCCCCTATCCTGACATCAAAGCCAGCACTGATTCAGCAGTGATAGCGCGTGGCAAATATCTTGCTTTCGGTCCGGCTCATTGTGGTACTTGTCATGTGCCGCTCGACAAAATTCATAAGGTAGAGAATGGCCTTCAAATTCCACTCAGTGGTGGTTGGCACATTGATATTCCACCTGGCAGATTTACGGCACCCAACATCACTCCGGATAAAGCTACTGGTATCGGAAATCTTACCGATGGTGAAATAGCCAGGACGCTCCGGCACTCTGTCGGCAGCGATGGCCGATGTCTCATTCCTTTTATGCCTTTTCAAGGAATGAGTGATGAAGATCTTACTGCTATTGTTTCTTTTCTGAGATCGCAACCTGCCGTTGAACATAAATTAGCAAAAAGTCAACAACCGACCTTATTGGGTAAAGCGGTGATGGCTTTTGGATTGATCAAACCGGAGGGGCCAAAATCAGAACCTCCAAAATCACAGCCCATTGATTCCACTCTAGCATATGGAAAATACATAGCAAATTTTGTGGCAAATTGTGTAGGCTGTCACACGGATCGGGATATGAATACTGGAGCTTTCACTGGAACTCCTTTTGCGGGTGGTTTGCAGATGGAACCAGATCCATTTCTTGAAAATTATGCGTTTGTGACTCCCAATTTAACGCCAGATAAAAAAACTGGGGTGATGGCCAACTGGGATGAGGCCGCATTTGTGAAACGATTTAAAACTGGTCTTGTCGTAAAAAACTCAGCAATGCCATGGGGATCATTTTCCAGGATGAATGATGTTGAGCTCAAAGCGCTTTACCGATACTTGCACTCTCTGGAGCCAACGGAAAATCGTATTGCTAAAACAATATTCCCTCCCGGCGATCCATTACCCACAAAGTAATTGACTTCTGGCGGTAAATACTTAGGACCAATAAATTTCGAAATTTTGATTTTAAAACCTAGATTCAAATCCTTTGATTTTTTTCACTCTGGACTAT
>JAYSTG010000281.1:0-4184 GCA_043719965.1 Saprospiraceae bacterium
GGGCATCGAGTCAAATATTGGGTGCGACCCGATATTGTAAACCGTATTACTGAGGGGTCTATCAAAGCGTATTTTCATTCAGCATTGAAAGCCGTTCGCCCGCATGAGGTAGATATCGAAACGCCCGAAGGCATCGTCACCATTGAGAATGATTTTGTGATAGCAGCAACAGGTTATCAACCCAATTTTGAGTTTCTCAAAAACATAGGTATTCAGCTTTCAGAAGATGAAAAGCTGTATCCGTCTTATAATCCTGAGACGCAAGAGTCGAATATGAAAGGGATTTATCTCGCAGGTGTGGTGTGTGGCGGCATGGATACGCATGTGTGGTTCATTGAAAATTCAAGGGTACATGCGGAACAGATTATTGGGGATATAGTGAAAAGTGAAAATTGAAAAGTTTGCCCACTTTTCAATTTTCACTATTAATTTAATCTATTTCCCCACTATAAACGTTTTAAACACATCCACTTTCCCTTTCGTCCGGATACGTATCATATATTGTCCGGCAACTGTTTTGTCACCTATAAATATGCTGTGCAGATTGCTTTGTAGTTGTCCCAAATGCTCGGTGAGGATAGATTTGCCTTGCATATCAAAAATGTCTATATCCACTGCTTGCCCTGTGTAGCCTTTGAATGTGAGATTCAAAACATCTGCCGTTGGGTTGGGGTAGAGGGTGACATCTTCCTCGAACTTGCCTGTGATGGGGTCTATTTTTCCAAGATTAAATGATTCATTTGTATTGACTTTATCACTGCTGTTATTGATAGGCTCTGCGCCTGTTGTTTTATGGGGTATGGCTTGCGTGTTCATGCCTAATAGCGGATTATTATTCACAGCAAGGTTTTGTACAGGCGGCACAGTGGGTGCTTTAATGCCTGCTACTGAGGTGAGTATAGACCATAAACTATCGCCCAACGCATTCCGCACAGTAAAGCACGGAATACGCACACTGTCTTTGTAAATACCCAAATACTTCAGCTTGATGTCCTCTTTTTTATTGGAGGTGTGGACGATGATAATAGCTTTGGCACCGCCGCGTTGCACATTGATACACGTTTGGGTGACATCTACATCCTTGTTGAGTTCCATCACGACTATTTTGTCTTTTATATCTTTCGATATTCTATCGGCGCGGCGTTCTGCTTCGTGGCGTAGGCGTTTTTTGCCTGTGCTGTCGATTGCCCCATTCGCTTTTAAGACCATGACGGTATCGAAGGCGCGCACCATCGTACCCAACAGGTCTTGGGTCACTTTGCCGCCGAAGTCGGCAGGGGTGATTTCTATCCGCGCGCCTGTGTTATAGACTGATAGATAGAAGGTATCTGCCTTGACGCTTTGCGCTTGGCTGATAGTGGCTGCGGATAGCAGCATGAATAGTAACAGTATTTTTTTCATCATTATATTTATGTTTTTAGCTTTTTTACTTAAGGCTTACCCCCTCAGTATTTCGCCGCTTTTATAGGCACTTGCTCGGGAGCCGTGCTTTTTTATGGCGTGTCTTTTGGGTTGTTTTTTAAGAACAATCCGACCCTGCAGGGCGAGCAAGGTATTTTGTGGGTTATTTTTTTAAGAACAACTCGTGCCAGTAGGCAGCAGGTGCTCGCGAGTTGGTCAGTTAGTGAGTTTTTTGTTCGCAAACGACCAGCTTCTTATTTGTAATACTAAGAATTAGTAAATCATAATTAGTCATAAATGAAGAGTCTTCCTTATATAAAAAATATCCTTTATCTCTTGAATCAGTAAACTGTTCCAAATCAGTACCATATCTGAAATTATCCATAGGTAGACTTTGCCATTTTAAGATTTCTACTTGACTTATTATATCATTTAATTCACCAGTGATATCAAAAACAAATGTTTTAGAATAACTACCATCAAAGTCCCCTATCTCAACTTTCTCATAAAAGAGATTTGTTTTTTTTGTTAAAATAATTCCATATTTTTCTTTAATATGAGTCGCATATTTGGGTTGTCTGTTTAGACAAAAATAAGTTATGCTGACAATGACCAATGCTAATGTAAATATTGCTTTTGTTTTCATAATTATTCTACTCAAATTTAAGGATTTGTACTATCATCTATTTTTTTCATTAAAGTAAGAGGAATTATACCATACCAATAATGAAAAGGTCTTGAATATACAGGCGAACTGAAATTTGTCAATCTTGTAGCAATTTCTGCAGATAAACTTCTCTGTCCCCATTCTTTTGAATCAAAATCATAAAAGTCATAAAATCCTACAGCTTTACCACTAACATTAAAAATAACAGTACCTGAACCTATACCAGCATCAAAGTCTTTATTTCCATAAAAACTAACACCTGATACAAAAAATAATTTTCCTCCATTCCAAACAGCTTTAGCTTTACTTGGCGAAAAATGCTTTTCTGCTTCTATAGCAAGAGCGGCAAACTCAGCCTCTGAGATTTGATAATTTCCTGTTCCTTCCCAATACATTTCAAAAAGTTTTTTCTCAAATTCACTGGTAATTTTTGTCATTTTAGAAAATAAGTCTCTTATTTTAGTTCCAAGTTCATCAAGAATAAGTCTTCCGTTTTCATCATATTTATGTTGATGGGTTTTAGGATCATTTTGATCTTCATCAGAAAGTCCACCAGTAACAGATTTCTTCAGCTTTTCCCTTTTCCTCTCTTTATCAATATCCTCTGCTCTATTCTGATTTCTGTAATTACTTTCCAAACCTCCTCCATAATTGTTTGGATTAGATGCACTCATCCATTGTGAATTGGTCATTCCATCTGCTCCTCTACTTTCATCTAACATGCCCGTTGGGTCTATGCGGCTAACAGGGTTATTCTGTACATACTGATAAGGTGTTACGTTCGCTCTCATTTCGCCTAATGGGTCAACAGCCGTCCACCGTGCAATCGCAGGGTCATAAAACCGCGCCCCATAATCATTCAGCCCCAGCCCAAAATCATCATTCCACTCCTTCGAATTATAAGCATATTTATTACTACCAGCAGCACCATTCCAGTTCCCTTCCATGTTCAAACCGAAGGGATAATAATGATTAATTTGCTTAATATCCGCTACTGTAATAATACCATCATTGTTTCCATCGGAATAGGTGACTCTTGCATTACCCAAGTGGTCTTTTATAGTATATTCATGTGAGAATGTCGTTCCATCTGCCTGTCTCACAACCGCCCCCTCAGTATGTGCGAATCTATCCACTACACCACCTTTGTATTCAACGCCATTCACATAATCCCTTGTATCTTGTGATTGGAGGACGTTATTTGCATATATTGTTTTACGCAGCTTTGCACCTGTGGCATCGTAAATAAACTCAATACGGTTATTGCCTGTAAAGCTAATCACCAAAGGCAAATTTAGATAATTGTAAGTGATGCCAGTAATGTTTTTATTCAAGTCGGATGTTAAGTTGCCGTTGGTATCGTAGGTATAGTTGCTATTATTAGTGGCTGATTTAAAACCTCTTAACGGAGTGGCTGCATCGGTCACTTTATCCAGTTTATTCAAATCTGATGGGTTATAGGTATAAGTCAAATTATCCATCAAAGAAAAATTACCCGTAATAAAGTTATTAGTTATACTATTGTAGAGCAAACCATTTCTATTTAAGGTTTGGATATTGCCTCGTAAGTCGTAGGTTTGTTTTTCTTGAAATTTATTATCTGTTTCATACTGGGCAGACCAACCTCTTGAAGCCCATCCTGCCGTATGAATATCGGTATAATTGGATTCTGTCAGCCTATCCAAATCATCATATTTAAAAGAATAGCCCTGTGCCTCACGCCCTGCTACTTGCGTTTCTATCTGGCTGATATTGCCGTTGCGTTGGATTGCTCCTACACCAGGGTAATTGATATTAGGGTCATCGTACCGTATTTTTTCAGTAAATAAATCAGGATTGCTCTCACCCAAATTAGCCGCAGGGGTCAAAAAACCATTGGAAATGGAAGTATAGCTTGCCATTATAGCACTTGTTGTCGTACTAATGAAAAGGGGACAATCCAAAGAAGAAGACTGAAACCCACTATTAATACTCGTCAACCACCCACGTAAGTTATAAGCAAAGTCCGTCGATTGTAAATATTTACCCGCCACCAAAGCGGTGTTTTTTTCAGTCACTTGGTCTTTGGAGTTATAGACCATATTGGAGAGCGTGAAAGTAGGTGTACCCACTCCTA
>JAYSTG010000282.1:0-4182 GCA_043719965.1 Saprospiraceae bacterium
GCTTCCATCTCTAACAGTGAAAAGCGGCTCATAGGAACATTGGTGTACTCGGACTGAAATTTTCTCTTGACTCGGTCTCGCATTTCTTCTGAAGTAATAAAATCATTGCCACTCTCCAGATGTTCCACTTCGATCAAGAGATCTCCACTTAATGATCTTTGCTTATATCTACCTGCGCGATCATAAAACAACATGAATACCAAAGCAGTGCCTATCAGAGCGAATCTGAGCATGTTTTGATCTGATGTTATTTTATGAAAGAATCTTTTCATGCGGCTATGGGTATCATTTTTAATATTTCATCAACAATAACTGTTGCTGCATTGGGTTTAGCTAGTATACGTTGAGCAGCTTTCATTTTAGTAATTGCCGATTCATCACGCACCAATCGGATAACTTCAGGTATCGCTTGCTTTACAGCATCAGTATCATAAACGAGCATCGCGGCGCCTCGGTCACTGAGTGATTTTGCATTATGTGTTTGATGATCTTCTGCTACAGTCGGTGCTGGTATCAATATCACAGGCTTTTCTGCAACTAATACTTCTGATATGGTGAGTGCTCCTGCTCTACATAGGACGACATCTGCTAGTGCATATGCCAGATCGATGCGTTCGATAAACGGCAGGGGTCGAACATTCTTAGCATGTGCATATTGGGATTGACCATATACAGCTATTCCTTGTTTACCATATTGCCATATCCATTGCATATCAGATTGCTCTTCCAATAAGGATTTGTTTTTCGCCATACATTCATTAAGGGTACGAGCGCCCAAACTGCCGCCCATGACGAGTACTGTTTTTTTGTATATATCTAGATTAAAATGTGCAGCTGCTTCCTGGCGTTTGGTTGAAAGATCCATCAAGTCTTTTCGTACCGGATTGCCGGTAAAAACGATTTTATCTTTTGCAAAAAATTGATCCATGTCTTCATAAGCTACACATACTTTTTTTGCATTTTTACCTAATATTTTATTGGTCTTGCCTGCAAATGAATTTTGCTCTTGAATCAATGTCGGTATATTCAACCAATGTGCTATGAATAACGTAGGACCGCTGGCATATCCTCCGACACCTATTACTACTTCAGGCTTAAAGGATTTTAATATTTTATAGGCTTGATAAAACGCTTTAACTAATTTGAAGGGTAAGCTTAGGTTTTTCAAGATAGAAGTTCTATTAAATCCTATCACATCCAGTCCTTTGATCTCAAATCCTGCTTGAGGCACTTTTTCCATCTCCATTTTGCCATTGGCTCCTACGAATAATATCTCCGCATGATCCGTTCTGGATTTTAATTCTTGTGCTATTGCAATCGCCGGGAAAATATGGCCCCCGGTACCTCCGCCACTAATGATCACTTTCATCCTCCTTGGTGGTTTGCGTGATAGCATCGGGTTTAGGACTTGTCGCACTAGGTACGATAGGTATGAGTTCCTTATTTGCAGTAGGTAGTTCTTCCTGCATGGATTCAATATACTTGCTCACACTCATGATCATACCAAAAGCCACACTGGTAAACAATACAGAGGTACCTCCCATACTGACTAAAGGCAAAGTGAGCCCTGTCACAGGGACTAAATTGACAGATACGGCCATGTTAGCAAAAGCTTGGACTACTAGATTTAATATCAACCCCATCGCTAACATTGCTCCGAATGCTTTGGGGCTTCGCATTACAATACGAGATACTCTAAACAGGAGCCATAGATATAATACTACTATACCAAATGCTCCTATAAGTCCATATTCTTCGCAGATGATAGCATAGATATAATCTGCATATGCAGCAGGTAAAAAATTACGTTGGGTGCTATTGCCAGGTCCTACGCCCGACCAACCCCCATTCGCTATAGCTATTTTTGATTGCTGTACCTGGTACCCTCCATCTCCATACATAAAATCTCTGATGCGCACAATCCAGGTATCCACACGAGCTAAATCAGGAAAAAACCACCATACTAAAACTACAACACCAAATAACAATACTCCGAAAAATCCCATCATCAAAATGTATTTCAAAGACACTCTGCCGACGATCATCAATAAAATAGAAGTAAGAAATAATAGGATTGCGGTGGATAAATTAGACGGGGCTATTAATCCACATATGATCAGTACCGGTACCATGACCGGAAGAAAAGCGCCTTTAAAATCTTTGATATATTCTTGTTTGTTCGATAGCGATCTGGCTAAATATATAATCAAAGCCAATCGTGCATAATCGCTGGTCTGAAAGGATAGATTGATAACCGGTAATGTAATCCATCGTTTAGCATCATTGGTCTCTACGCCGAAAGCTAATGTGTATACCAATAATGGAATAGCGATCAAAAACAATATCGGAGCCAATTTATTATACACTAAATAGTTTTGCCTATGGCAGGCATACATGCTGATGAGTCCCAGCCCTGCCATGACCAATTGTTTGATTAAATACATCTCCGTGTTACCTTGATATCGCTGGTATGCCATACTACCGGTAGCACTATACACTGCCAGTAGACCAAAGCCAATCAGTATACCGATGATCAACCACATCACCTGGTCTCCCTTCCACTCTCTTTTAGTAGCTATCTGAAGCATGACCTATCGGATTTTTAATGTGATGATGGTGATGACTGCCAGTAATACGGCAATGATCCAAAATCGATTGACTATTTTCACTTCATGCATACCACCTTTTTGAAAATGATGGTGTAGTGGAGACATGCGGAATATGCGCCTTCCCTCTCCATATTTCTTTTTAGTATACTTGAAATAGGAAACTTGGATCATGACGCTACAGATCTCTACCAAAAATATCCCGCACAATACTGGTATCAATAATTCTTTCCGCAATACAATAGCCAAGGTGGCTATGATCCCACCGAGCGTAAGACTGCCAGTATCTCCCATGAACACGGAAGCGGGATAAGCATTATACCATAAGAACCCAATGCAAGCTCCAATGAAACAGGCAGTGAAAATCACGAGTTCGGCAGAGTTTGGTATATAGAAAATACCCAGATAGTCTGCAAAGAAGGAGTTACCACTCACATAAGCAAACACTCCAAGTGTCACCCCTACAATGGAGGATACCCCGGTAGCCAAGCCATCTATGCCATCCGTGAGATTAGATCCATTAGATACTGCTGTGATAATAAAAATGACAAGCAGAATATATAAAATCGGCGTCAGCTTTTTAGCTCCCTCACCCATCCAAGACAATAGTTTGGTATAATCAAATACATTGCCCTTAACAAAAGGTACATTAGTCGATAATGCGCGTGCATGTACCAGAGTTTGTTTAGGATTCTCAGTACTATGTGGTAAATGCTCAACGATTTCATATTGGTTGGCTACAGCTTCAGCTTCGGTAAGTCTGACCAATACATGTTTATTATACATCAAAGTCAGAGCGACTACCAATCCTGCAACGATTTGCCCTGCCAATTTTGTTTTAGCTTGAAGTCCTTCTTTATTTTTTCTGAATACTTTGATATAATCATCTAAGAATCCGATAGCAAATAACCATAAGGTAACAAATAACATCAATAGGATATATACATTATCCAATCGCGCCCACAAGATGCAGGGGATCACAATAGCCATCACGATGATGATGCCACCCATCGTAGGGGTGCCTTCTTTTTCTTTTTGCCCTAAAAGACCCAAGTTTCGAACGGACTCACCAATTTGTTTTTTCTTCAACCTATTGATAATGTTCTGGCCGAAAATGATCGATATGATTAGCGAAAAAATCAAAGCTCCGCCAGCCCGGAAAGAGATGTACTTAAACAGCCCTGCTCCAGGTATATCAAAACGATTGTTTATATAATCAAATAAATGATACAGCATGTACTTTTAGTTCTATTACCAGGTTTGTGAAAAAAACAGGGAAGCGGGGTAAGATTTCACTTTTGAGACCATTGCCCGCCTTACCTGTTAAAACCAACCTGAGAATGATAATTAACCTATATTTTTTCATATTAAAACTTCTTTTAATATGTTTTTGTCATCGAATGGGAAACGCTTTCCATTTATTTCTTGATAGTTCTCATGTCCCTTGCCTGCTATGAGGATGATATCTCCAGGGTTATCTGCCATCATAGCAGCAGTACGAATAGCTTCTTTACGATCTACTTGTCGTATCGTTCGTTTGAGTTCATCTCTGTTGAGACCTATGATCATTTCATCC
>JAYSTG010000283.1:0-4180 GCA_043719965.1 Saprospiraceae bacterium
TACCTTATTATTGTCATCAAAAATTAACGGTATGATCAACCCTATTTATCCATGTCTTTGGTTTGATGGCCAGGCCAAAGAAGCAGCTGAGTTTTATGGGGCTGCATTTAACGATTCATCGATCAAATCGGAAAATCCCATGGTGGTCATCTTTGAATTGGAAGGAAAAAAACTTATGGGGCTCAATGGTGGCCCGATGTTTACAATCAATCCCTCCATTTCAATGTTTGTCACTTGTGCATCCGATGATGAAATAGAATCATTATGGTCGACGCTTTCTGATGGTGGTAGTGCGCTCATGGCTTTAGACCAATACCCCTGGAGTGAAAAATATGGCTGGGTTAAAGACCGATATGGTATGACCTGGCAAGTGATGAAAGGGGTACCACCGGTGAGTGGTCCTAAAATAGTCCCGGCCATGCTTTTTACAAACGATCAATATGGCAAAGCAGAAGAAGCGATCCGGTTTTACACCTCTATTTTCCCAAATTCTAATATTCTAAACCTATCGCGATATGAGCCCGGCGAATCACAACTGGAAGGCAACTTAAAATTTGGTCGATTTGAGCTGAATCATGAAGTTTTCATCGCTATGGACGGCCCCGGAAGCCATGAATTTGTATTTAATGAAGCCCTATCATATGTAGTGGAATGTGAGTCTCAAGCGGACATCGATTATTATTGGAGTGCACTCACTGCCGGAGGACAAGAAAGTATGTGTGGTTGGTTAAAAGATAAGTTTGGCGTGTCCTGGCAGATTGTGCCTGCGATATTGGGTAAACTCATGAGTGATCCTGATAAAGGTCAACGGGTCATGCAAGTAGTCTTGCAATCGAAAAAAATGGATCTCGATCGGTTGATGAATGCATAATATTCTAGTACAAACCTTAATAAAATAGTATGATAGCTAATAAACCAAATACGATAGATGAGTACATCGATAGCTTTCCTAAGGGCACGCAAATCATTTTGAATCAAGTCCGTTCGACGATTCAAAAAGCAGCACCTAAAGCAGAGGAAAAAATTAGTTATGGCATGCCTGCTTATACTTTCGCTGGGATGCATTTAGTTTATTTTGCCGGTTATAAAAATCATATTGGCTTTTATGCCCTTCCTTCTGGCCACCATGCTTTTACAAAAGAGCTATCCAGTTATAAAGTAGGTAAAGGATCTGTACAATTTCCATTGGACAGACCAATGCCTCTGGGTTTGATTACTAAAATGGTAAAATTTAGGGTCAAGGAAAATAAGGAGAAAAAAGCAGCTAAGACAAAATGAAAGGTCCTTGATTTTGTTGGATTTGAAATAACATGATCATTAGTTTCACTTCATTCTTTTATTCCTGATAGATACTAAATATATTTCCAAAAGGATCGTTGAATAGTGCTACTTTTTGGCCGCCTTCTAAATCCTCTTGTTTGGTGACAGTGCCACCATGTTGTTGTATTAAGTCTATAGTCGTGTGCAGATGATTCACCATAATGGATATTATAATACCTGGCTCTGAAACCACTTTACGGCCTGTGATCCACGCTCCACTGACTTCACCTACCCCATCATCAAAAGATACACTGCCATCATCCCTGGTTCGGATGGTCCAGTTAAAAACTTGATGATAAAATGCAGCAGACCTGGCGCTGTCTTCGGTTGGAATTTCGATATAACAAATTTTTCCGTTTCCAAATGTCGGACGACTATTTTTCATATCTTCAAGTATAATATATCGAAAAGTACAAAAAAGATAGTTGGGCTTTCCGATATGTCAAATCTGTATATCTCAGCGAAAGTTATAGCGAGGTCTGAGTCTGTCAAATCGTTTGGGAATTGACCATGTTCTGACTTATATTGTTCGATAGACTCTCGCCATAAGCAGGATGACAGAACAACCTGAACAAGCCAAGAATCAATCTCGATGGCGCCCCACTCATGCGATGGAAAGTTGGGGTATGTCATTCCACAAAGCGTTTCTCTGATCTCGGATTAGGTTTAACACTTGTTGCCCTAGTGTAGTGATGGTAAAATATCGTTTTCTTTTACCGCCACGCACTTTGGTTGCTTCACCAAACTCCGAACTGACCATGTCTTTCTCTTCTAACCGTCTTAATACTGTTTGTACCGCTCCGATACTCACTTGTCGCTGCAGTCGGCCTTCAATTTCCTCAATCAGACTCAATGTGTACGCTTTACCGTGTAATATAGCAACAGTGAGTAAAACAATTTCTTCGAATTCACCAATACTATATGTTGACATCTTTATATTTTCTACCAAAGTATTTAAAATGTTTTATATAAACTATATTTGTAGTAAATATTATGTGTTAAAGTTTAAGCCCCTTTTTTGAGGTGTTGGTTCGACGACCCTTGTCCAGTCAAAACCGCTACCGTTGAAAATTCAACTACATTTGCATTTTTTATACACAATACGATATGTTAAAGTTGTTGCAGTCTGACATTGGAAGATTAAGAGTGATCGGGATGATGGAAGGAATCTCATTATTGACTTTGATTTTTTTCGCAATGCCTTTAAAATATATGTTCCAACGACCAGAAGCTGTACGAATTATTGGCTCACTACACGGAGCACTTTTCCTGATTTTTATTTTCTTGACCATGATGGTGGCTCTACAGCATAACTGGGTACATCGAAAGACCACTTGGAAAGTTCTTCTTTCCTCCTTTATTCCTTTTGGAACATTTTATATTGATCGCACGATTTTGAGCAAGATGATGTAACCTATCTAAGTCAATTGATGAAGTAGGATTAAAACAATACCCGCACCGCTGCACTTACGCCCATCCATCCATGCAGCCGGTTGTTGATCGATACCGCAGGTACTCCATCAGGTATGACCTGATCTCGCAAAGTTTGATTGGATGCGATCAATAGATTGAAGGAAGGACCTACACCTATGCTCAAATGTGAGCCTAATGGAATGTCCAAAGTAGGAGATAATCTGACCCACTGATTGAGATTAAACTCAGATACGCCTTGATTGATTTGATTGTACGTAGCTTCGAGATTCAACCCAAGATATCGATTGAATTTGAAGCGATGGCCTAAACCCATACCATATGTCCATAACAAGTTTTCTTCCTTAAAATTTGTCGTACTCCCAACTGAAAAAATCGTATATAATTTAGAAGTACCGGATTTAAAACTAAAATTAAGCGGATAAACCTCGTTGACGCTATACTCTAAAGATAAATATCTTCCTTTTTTAGCAAAATTAAATAGGCCCAGTTGTAGCCCATTGATTTCACTCGCACTATTGATCAGGCCGATTTGTAGCCCATGCACCACCCGAGCTCTATTAAAAATACCGGCGATCTGTGTGGTGTGAATAGTATCGGCTTGGTTTGCTATGCCCCCGATCTGGACATGGACATTGCCGGCCCCAGCCGTATTGAACAGCCCCGCGATCTGATAATTGTTATTATTTACCCTAGCGTCATTCCATAAGCCAGCGATCTGTGTACCGTGGTCGGTATGGGCCCGATTGACGAGGCCCCCGATCTGAATGCCAGACATCGTATCTCGTACCGTATTGTATAATCCTCCGATTTGCAAGCCTCTGGTGTTGCCGCGGACTGCATTAAACCAGCCTGCGATTTGAACACCAGATACATCGCCACCATTTATATTTGAAAAGCCCCCTATTTCAAGTTTTCGATTGCCTTTAGAATATCCGGCTAATACATTGAGGGAGTAATCGTTGATCACATTTCCACTCATTTTGAGATTAGTACCTACATACGGTAGGAATGATATCTGAAATGGTCGTCGCAATGAGTCCTGTACATTGAGTTCATTTGATCTCTGGGTATTGCTTTTAAAAAGATTTAAAAATTCTGTTGCAAAGGATTCAAGTTGTTGTTCGAATGTAGGAGCCTTCGGTCTGGGATTAGTCAAAGTGTCCTGATCTATAGTTACATTCAAAAATCGTTGTTTGGTTTGGTGCACCAGAAAAGCCGTGTCCCGATAGTCCAGTTTAGTCACGATGATCTGGCTTTGAGGCTTTATTGGGATTTCGTAGTACCCATTTTCATCCGTCGTAGTGGATTGCAGAGAATTGGCATCATAGACGGTGGCATTGACTACTTTTTTTCCAGTTGATTTTTCGCTGATGTAACCTATCAATTTGTCTTGTGGTCGTTTTACTTTTTTTAGTATAAGATATTC
>JAYSTG010000284.1:0-4169 GCA_043719965.1 Saprospiraceae bacterium
GCCAATGAGGCTCCTCCTGCAATCATGTCTGTATTCGTAGGTAACACCATGAATCGAGTGTTATCCGAGTTTGAAAAGAACAAAGAAATTACCCTCGAAAAAGGGGATAATGTCTATATGAAATTGGGCGTAAATAAAATCCCTGCGCTTTTGCTTGACAATACGGATAGAAACAGAACTTCTCCGTTTGCCTTTACTGGTAATAAATTCGAATTCCGTGCGGTAGGTTCCAGTGCAAACTGCGCTCAACCTATGACCGTCTTGAATACGATGGTTGCAGATCAACTCTTCAAGTTCAAAGTGGATGTCGACAAGCTCATTGAGAAAGGCACCAAAAAAGAGTTGGCGATTTCTGAAGTGCTGCAAGGGTATATCTCTTCCGCTAAAAAAATTATTTTCGAAGGAAATAATTATTCCGAAGAATGGGTAAAAGAAGCTAAAAAACGAGGGTTAGGTAATATCAAAGACACACCCACCGCTCTTGAAATCTATCTTAGAAAAGAAAATGTAGCTCTGTTCGAGAAACATGGTATCTATAATGGTAAAGAATTGCATGCTCGGGTAGAGATCGAATGGGAAAATTATATCAAGAAAGTCCAGATTGAAAGCCGGGTACTGGGCGATCTCGCTATAAATCATATCGTATCGACTGCCTTGAAATATCAGACTAGCCTGATCCAAAATGTAAGCGGACTCAAAAGCATTGGTATCACTGCAAAAACATACCAACCTACTGTGGATACAATCAAGAAGATATCTGAATATACGGGCAAGATCCAAACTTTAGTAGATCAAATGACGGAAGCTCGTAAAAAAGCCAATACCATCGAAGATGCACATAAACGTGCCCTAGCCTATAACCAAAAGGTAAAAGCTTTCTTTGATGAAATCCGTTACCAAATCGACAAACTCGAACTCATCGTAGATGATGATGAGTGGCCATTACCTAAGTACAGAGAATTATTGATGGTAAGATAATGACCAAACGGTTGGAGTAACTTAGGAGTGCCCCCAGATTTTATACTACCACTCGAAATAAGAAAAAAAGCGCCTTTGCTCAAAAGTGAGGGCGCTTTTTGTTTTTATGGCCTATTCCAATAGAATATGGTAGCTTCAATGCAAAATACCATTACGTTGATTGAAGTTAGTCCACCACGTGCAGCAACCAGTGCCTTTGATATGGGAGTATCTATCTGATATGCAGAAATATAGTGCAGTACATCCTCTACTACTAAAGATCGAGCATTTAAGAGAAGATCAGTTTCAAGCATTTGAAATTTTACCAATACCATTTATTTCAAAAACGATCTCCTATCCATTTACACTACACTTCGACACCATAAAGCAAACGGTCAGTATGAAACCTTAATCGTGAATCGATTCAATATTTATTTTGATTTTATAATTGTTTCAAATTGTTTCACAAGCTAAAACGACACTGGTGGAAGAGGAGATCCAGATACATGCTCCCTGGCCTCTATCTAATATTATGAGCCAGATTATAAAAAAACAACATAATATACTTTTTGCAAATATCAATTCCATTTAGACCTCGGACCATGACCGAATTTGTCGTATGCACACTGAAGTCGGCTAAATCTTATTTATAGGTGCCAGCTGTCTAAAAAAGACTAATTCATAAATTGGTTTAAACCGGATTTTTCCCCCTTCAGAGGGGGTTGGGGGTGGACAAAGACAAAATTAATTATCAATTCTTCGTTGTTGTGAATATTGGTTTATTTCCCCCATATTCTTCAGTACTTTTCCGGAATCAAAGCCCGACTATAAAATGTAGAGATACTTTTAGAATTGCAAGTATCTAAAAACTTTGGACCAGATTTTTTAATACCACAAGTCATACTATTTTTTTTATAACATCTTCCTATTTATTTTCATCAGAATTTATAAATTCCACCCCCTAGCCCCCTCCAAAGGGGGAAATGCACTCGTTTGGCATAATTACTCAAAATATATGATGAAAATTCTATTTTAAAATATTTATCCTAGCACCTCAAAATAAGATTTAGTGGTTGAAGTCAACTCTTGACTTGCCTTCAACCATTTTATTAACTTTGCAGCAAATCATCAGGTGAAATCCGTTTTAAAGTTTTTTATTTTCAATATCCTTTATTGGTTATTTGTAGCTGCTTGTGCTCGTATTTTATTTGTTATGTTTTATTTTAATCATATCCCTAGGGCAAGCTTCGGATCCTGGTATCTTAGTTTTATTTATGGCATTCGCATAGACTTATCCCTGGCAGGGTATATTACAGCTTTATCGATGATCGTTTGGATAATCTATCGATGGAGTAATATCGCATCTATTTACCTTTTATTCCGTGCATGGAATTACCTCGCTATGACATTGTATCTGCTCGTGACCATTGCAGATATTGCCGTATATAAACATTGGAATACAAAAATAAATCTTGCAGCTATTCAATTTGCCAGTCATCCAAATGAAGTCATGGCTAGTATCGGCTCTGGTGATCAACCCATCTGGTGGTTTTTTGTGTTTGTAATATGTTTAGTGCTCTTTGTAAAAATATTTAATCTTTTGCTTTATAAACCACCGGTCCCTTTACTTAAGGACTCGAAGTTCAAATTGACTTTTAACCTGACTTCCTTATTATGCCTTGGTGTGATTGTCATCATGATACGCGGAGGATTACAACAAAACCCTATCAATCAAAGCTCTGCCTATTACTCGGAGATTCCAATTCAAAACCATGCTGCGGTCAATACCACGTGGAGCCTTATTCATAAGATTATTCATCATCGAGGTGGAAAGAATCCTTATCATTTCGGTACAGAGGAGCAGGTAGGCCAAGCGTTAAATACTTTTTACAAAAAAGATACTTCATCTTTTAAGATCTCATCAATACATAAACCTAATATCGTATTCATCCTATTAGAAGGATTTACTAGTGATGTGATTTCGGCCTTTGGTGGTGAAGCAGGATTGACCCCTACGATAGATAGTCTGATACCCCATAGTTTGATTTGGAGTCGATTTTATGCCAATGGTGATCGTACGTATAAGGGCTTACCTTCTATCTTAAGTGGTATACCTTCCCAAGCAACTTCGTCTATCACTCAAAACCCTGATCAATCTCTTGCTATCCCTTCCCTGGCAAAATCCTTAAAAACGATGGGCTATCCTGCTACATTTTATTATGGTGGTGAATCAGAATTTGCCAATATCAAAGCTTATTTATTGCATACCGGCTATGGCCGGATAGTAGATATCAATGATTTTCCTAATCACCTTAGAGGTAAAAAATGGGGAGTACCGGATCATCATGTATTTGAACGACTTGCAGCCGACCTATCTCGAGCAAAGCAACCTTTTTTTACAACATTTCTTACGCTTAGCTCCCATGAACCTTATGACATACCTATGGAACCCATCCTCAAAAGCACTGCCTTGCCGGATTTATTTAGAAATACTATTATTTATACAGACCAAAGTTTGGGGAAGTTTTTACGGCTGGTGGAGAATCAACCATGGTATGATTCTACCCTCTTCGTGATAACAGCTGATCATGGAAACCCCTTACCTAGAGAGTATACCACTAATTTTGACCCCGGAAAGTTCAAGATTCCAATGATACTATTTGGACCGGCATTGAATTCTGAGCTTAAAGGAAAACATAGTGATAAAATAGGGTCGCAAACAGATATAGCATATTCTATCCTTACAGCATTAGGAGTTCATGATTCATTGACTTATCCATATCGATATTCTAATAATTTATTGAATGCTTCCATAGCTGGAAGTATGTATTATACTTTTGATCATGGATTTGGTATGATCAATGATCAGACGAAGATGGCCTATGATTTGAATGCGAATAAAATAGTACATCGGGAAGGAGTGGTGAATGATTCCTTGATAAGATTGGGGCAATTATTGATGCAGGGGACTTTTGATCCTAAGTGCAGGGTGAATTAATAAAAAAAGGACGGATAAAACTGGTAGGTTTTGATAAAAAAGGACGGATAAAAATCTAGTATATATCATATCATAATATGTTAATTATTAGATGTTTAGAGTTTTTCAACAAATCATACGTAAGCAAGGTTGGCAATAAGCCTTTGAGCTTCACTTCCTAGATGTTACTTAACTTTGTGAGCTGGTGAATTTTTAGCCCTTTTTACTATAGCTG
>JAYSTG010000285.1:0-1651 GCA_043719965.1 Saprospiraceae bacterium
AAGAGTTTATACATAACTGAAGCTAATACGCCGATGATATTTTTTAGATATTTGCCAAATGAAGATAATCCATTGCCAGTGCCATTTTAGGATGAGGCGGAAGAGCTGCCGCACGCACGCGAAAGCGGTGTACGGCGGCGCAGCCGCCTTGTCCTTAGACTAGATATAAAGGACATTTAAGCACGAAAAATCTAAACATATTACTTATGAGTGCTCGGGTTTGACTCCATAATAAACACAATTAACTTTTTTAATTGAGCGTCGAGATCTAAAATTGAAAAATCAACCTTATGGTTTTTAGTAATATAGTTTGCAACATTTACTTTAGACACCTGTTCTTTTTTCCTTTTTCTTGTAATTATAGAAAGGGTGTTATCAAATTGTTCCAAATTGGAATTAATAGATGCTGATGGATAAACTGAATTAATTGCTAATTTTAAAAAATCCTTCCTAAGATAATTCTCGATTTCTCTACCTTTTGTAATCCAAGCATATCCCGGACCATTATTAAATTCATCTTTTAATCGTGCTTTTGTTTCGTTAATTCTTGCATGAGCACTTGATTTATCACTATCTATTACAATTACAGATCTACGATTAAGTCTTCTTAAAGATATAAAATCATTTATAAACTCATTATCAGAATTGCAACTTAAATGGCTTGCCAGCCTGCCACCATAAAACATTACCGAATAATGTATACCTTCTATTAAACTAGAGTTTATATTCTTCAACCAATAGTTTAAGTAAATCCTATCAGATGGTCCTTCTACCCAGATAATACAGTTTGTCTGAAGAAGATCAGATGGATGATAGCCAAGGTCTTTACATATTTCGGATCTGTGCTTATCCGAAGTTACTCTTTTAGCTATTGACTGATTTTCATCCAACTCTATGTGATAAATCTCGGTATTTGGACTGTCCATTAATGCGGCTGAATGGGTTGAGATAAAATATTGGTTGTTAGTAGAGGTTGATAAATATCTAATTAGTTTCTTTTGTAATATAGGGTTGAGATGTAACTCTGGTTCCTCCATGCAAATAACTGTGTTTTCTAAAGTAGTTGCCGCTGCTGCAAGTATTATAACTTCCTGTATTCCTGTGCCTAAAGAATCTAAAGGTAGAGTTTTGCCGTCCATATGAACTAAAATAGTTTTTCGATTATGTGGAATTTCAATTCTTGCTGTTTGGTTATCCGTAACGTTTACTAAAAATAAATTTATATTATTAAATTTTTCTCTATCCTTTTGATTATGTTCGTCAGGATTTTGAAGCATTGCCATTTTTTCTATAATTCCACGTCCACTGTAATCAGCAATGGTATCTCCCATTGCCATAATTTGACGAATTGCAGGAATCATTACTGAATTTATTGGCATTGGTTCAAGTTTAATGGAATCAATTGTTTCTGGAATCCAATGCGCTTTAATATCACCACCGCTCATTCGACGTATGTCTGCCCATAAATTATAAATTTCTTCTCTGCTTAAGACAGAAAAAGAGTCTTCCCAATTTTTTTTATCCAACTGACGACTTTCATCATATTCAAACCAAAGATTATCGTAACTGCCATCAAGATCAATTTTTTTCCTGAATAGCTTTAAAACATCACCAGGTCTGGTCGTTTTTTTTATTTCCGAATCAAATTTCG
>JAYSTG010000286.1:0-1645 GCA_043719965.1 Saprospiraceae bacterium
TAATAGGTAGAAGATCAGTATTTATGCAACGATTATTCTTCAACAAAACGAATAGATTTTTAATCCCGATACCAAATAGGTGGATTAATTAATCCATTCTGTACATGTATTTTAAATTTAAAATAAAGAAATGGAAAAGACTCTGATTGTCAATGGAAGATTGATTACACCGTATCGGATCATAGAGGCATGTTCCATTAATGGCGGCCATGATTTTATGGATGGCACGGTAGATGCATTTTTGGACTGCCGAGCTTGATGACCTGTTGTTTACACTTTCTGTATATAAAGTAGCCACTAAGGTCAACCAGCAACTTTTAGTAACTCAAGTAAGCGATTCACCTTTTAAACTCCATAACATGGCATCTACATATTTGATTTGTACACCATTAATTTTTTGATCAGGCAAGACATCAAGGCATAGAATCAAACCCTCTTTTACATTCATTTTTTTGCAAGCATAAAGCAATCCACTTATTTCTCTTTCATACGTATCAGGATCATTCAAGTCATAACACACTTGAATGGGTAATGGTTTTTTGTCGTCAGTAAATAACACAAAGTCACATTCTTTTTGATCTTTAAAGTAAAATACCTGATTTTTCTGTCTTCTGAATTCGAGATGACAAAAGTTCTCTAGTAATTTTCCGTAATCTTGATTAAATTTGAATGTGATAGCATTGAGTAAACCATTGTCAATGAAATAAGTTTTTTTATCGCTATTCAATCTTTTAAGTTCTGAATAGTCAAACTTTTGTATAGGCATAGATAAGTATACAGCTTTACTCGCTTCATAAATTTCGTACAAAAGATTTTTATCCAACTTGTAGCCTTGAGATCGTAATTCATTGTATATTTTATTTAAGGATAGATAGGAGCAACTGAGGGAAGCTATTCGTTTTAAGAAAAATTTTATAACATGCAGATTAGAAAATTGATACCGCTCTATAAGGTCGCGGTAGATCATGACATCAAAGTACTCCTGGAGGGTAGGCGTTTTTAGTGAATCGTTCATTAATACTACCTCCGGATAGCCACCTTCATGAAGATATTTTGCAAACATTTTTTTTATTTTGGACCTTCCTGAGCTGTCTGTTCGCTCTGTAATTATATTTTTAAATTGCAGATACTCTTTAAATGATAGAGGGAGTATCTCAAAGGTGAGTGTCCGACCACGCATGGCTGTGGCGATTTCGTGGCTCAGCGAATTGGCATTGGATCCAGTGAGGAATATGTTTTTTGAGATGGTATCATAGCATCTTCTTGCAAATTTTTCCCATCCCTCTATGTTTTGTATTTCATCAAAAAACAAATAGCAATCTTTTAATTTAAATTCAGGATATAACTCCTGATAGGATTGTATTACGAGGTCCAGTTCCGTGGCTTTAAAATTAAGTCTCTCATCTTCAAAATTCAGATATATTATTTTTTTCTGATCAACACCTTGATGTATTAGTTGTTTTATAAGTTGTAAAAAATAATAGCTTTTGCCACATCGCCTAGGTCCTATCAAGGATATCACTTTTCCAGAATTTATTGGAACAGAGCAGTGTCGCTCAAAGACAGTCTCCATTTCAGATTGATGGAAGTCAGTCATGATGTTTTTGAGTAGCTCTTTCATGGACCAAAATTACAGTATTTCTTG
>JAYSTG010000287.1:0-11909 GCA_043719965.1 Saprospiraceae bacterium
CCAAAGCATCATCCATCATAAAAAAAGTAGTTGGATTGCCTATGAAACCACCTATGGTGTCACCAAAAGCAAGGCTAAATCCTATAACGACCCATAAAATGGTGATCACTGACATAGCCACAAAACTCTGAGCCATCGTTGAAATTACATTTTTCTTCCTCACCATACCACCATAGAAAAAGGCCAACCCTGGAGTCATGAATAAAACTAAGGCGGTGGCTGTAATCATCCAAGCCGTATCACCAGAGTTCAACTCGGGGCCGGCATAAATAGCCGAAGGAATACTCGGATGAATAAAGGTTAGCAGGACGATCACGACTAAAATCCCGAAAGGGATCAGTGCGAATTTTCGACTCATTGACATAATTTGATTCTTTTTGTTGGGTCAAATCTATATCCTTATTTCTGGTTAAAAAATTCAAAATCCTGGCAAACTTGTATTATTCAATTTATCTAAAAACAAGTTTAATTTTTCCATATAATAGGTCATTTTTCGTATTTTAGGCTTTTAAAGGCTAAATAATTGCAGCTAAAATGGCTAAAATGTTAGTTTCAGGGTAAAATTAGTTTACATGAATATGGATATTGAAGTTACTTCAGCTCAAGTTCTTGCTGTCTGACTAAGGGATAAAAACGAATACAAGATCATAGCTTGGGGTTCGTATGGTAAGGCATAGAAATATCAATTAAGTGATTAAAGCAACCTTTCGACCCCTATTCAAGCTTTCTGGTTTTTAATGTTATCACAAATATCCTTGAGCTTGTAAGGTAAATAACTCGTGGTATAGCCCATTATTCGCCAGTAATTCCGCATGGCTGCCGAGTTCTACAAATCGCCCTCGCTTTAATACCAGGATTCGATCGGCCATACGCACCGTACTGAATCGATGAGAAATGATGACCGCTATTTTGCCTGAAGTTAGTTCTGAAAATCTTCTAAATACCTCGTATTCCGCTCTAGCATCCAGCGAGGCTGTGGGCTCATCCAATATGACTATGGAGGCATCTCGCATGTAAGCACGTGCCAATGCAATTTTTTGCCATTCACCACCACTCAAATCTACTCCATCTGCAAACCGTTTACCCAACATTTGCTGATACTTCGATGGAAGCTGTTGAATGACGGTGTCGGCCAGACTTAAGTGTGCGGCGGACTCTATAAGGTTGGATTCATTGGATGATTCAATTTTACCAACCGCTATATTTTCTCCGGCTTTAAAATTGAAACGAACATAATCTTGAAAGATCACACCGATCATCTTGCGATAAGACTCTAATGTTATATTTTTTATGTTGACATCATCGAGGTAGATTGCACCTTCACTGGGATCATACATTCGAGCGATGAGTTTTACTAATGTCGTTTTTCCGCTTCCATTCTCACCTACTAAAGCTAGTTTTTCTCCTGGCACCATGACAAAACTAATATCACGCAAAGCCCATGCTTCCGTATTAGGATATTTAAACCCTACACCTTCAAATCGCAGTCCTTTGAGTATCTTAGATGGAGCGAGTATAGCTTCCGGTGTATCTACGATGGAAGGTTTAATAGCCAAAAAATCAAAATAATCTTGCAAATACAATGCTGACTCTGTGATCCTGGTAAAATTGGTGAGTAAATTTTGTAATTGATTTTGTAGTCGATTGAACGATCCCGATAAAAAAGTAAGATCACCCAGTGTTAATGATCCTTTGATTGATCTTAAGATAATGAGTACATAGGCGCCATAGTATGCTACGACGCTAATGATTTGTAATAAGGTACCCCAAATCGTACGTGGAATAGCCAGGGATTTATTGGCATGGTAATATTCACTGGCTATTTTTCCAAATCGATTGGACAAAAATTTATCCAATCCAAAGACTTTTATTTCTTTGGCCGTTTCTACACTTGCAGCGATATATCGAAGATAATCCAACTCTCTACGTTGCGGAGTCCAACTCCGCACCAGAGAATAACTAAACCTTGAAAAATATGCTTCGCTCAAAAAAGAGGGCAATACTGCCACGGCTAATAACAGGATCAACCAGGGCTCAAAAGCAATCAGGCCCATACCCAAAAATACGATAGTGATAAGATCTTGCAATTGACTCAGCACCATTGACATCAATACGACTCTTCCGGTAGTCTGCCTACGTGCTCTTTCCAATTTATCATAGAACTCCGCATTTTCATAAAGACTAAGATCTATCGTAGCGGCTTTGTTCATCAGTTCGATCGATGAACTATTGCCATAGAGATCACCCAATAAAGAATCGGTAAGATTGATCATTCTATTTAAAATTTCAGAACTGATCGCCAATATAAACTCTATACCGACCCACCACCAGAGCTGATCATAATCTACCTTACCATTGATACAAAGTACTATTTCATCGATTATGAGTTTACCGACATACAGCTGAGCTAAGGGTATTGCTGATTTTACTAACCTCAGGAGTATGTTGGAAAAAGTAAGTGAGGGTGAAGTCTTCCAAATCATTTTAAAAAAAGGAATCAAAAGGTTAAGGGCCTCCAGGCTTTCTTTAAATCCCTTTTTTTGAGTAGGTTCCGCGGGAGGGATAAATCCATCTTTCATAGCCATGATGACAAAGATATCGCTTTGAGCTTTAAAAGATGAAGGATATCAATAGACCAGCAAGCTGAAAATTATAGAGGCCGTGGGTGATTAGCAATTGTTTTTTAAAAGTTACAAAGAGCAAACCCGAAGACCTTATCTTGGTCAAACAATAGTAATTATGAGGAACCTAACCCTACATCGATATTTTATTATATACAAACCATATAACATGGTCTCCCAGTTTACCAGTTCTCACCAAGTGAATCTATTGGGTAAATTAAATTATGAATTTCCTCAAGGAATTCACGCAGTGGGCAGATTGGACAAAGAATCGGAGGGTTTATTGGTACTTACTACGAATAAAAAAGTCACGAAACTACTGTTTGAAAGCAAACTACCCCATGAAAGGACTTACTTAGTACGTGTCAATCGGGTAATGTCGAAAGAGAGTCTCGACAAACTTAGATCAGGAGTCACTATAAAAATAACATCAGGAGAACTGTATAGCACGCCCCCATCTATAGTTCAAATCATCGATCATCCGGAAAAAGTTTTTATTCTGGATGATAGTATTCCAGCTTATTCTCCGTTCACCTGGATTTTAATCACACTTACAGAAGGAAAGTATCACCAAGTGCGAAAAATGATGACTGCTGTAAAACATAAAACAAGACAATTGATCAGAGTGAGCATTGCGGGTTTGAAATTGGGTGATATGAAACCTGGTGAGGTAAGAGAAATGGAGGAAGAAGATTTTATGAGGAGGATATCAGGTATATGATTAATTATGTGACACCGGAATAAATTCCAGTACACGGAAATGTAGGAATCACCGGAATAAATTCCAGTGCACGGAAAACTACTTCAAATTAAACTGTACAAACTGAAAGGCAACCTGTGAAGCTTCTTTGGGGTCTTTTACTTTACTGGTGATATAAATATCATGAAGCTTGCCTATGGTTGAAGCCTCTTTTTGTTCATTAATTTTTATAGTTGTAGCAGTACCGCCTAATGAACTTGGATTGGCATTAACAGGCTTTCCTTGGGGAGCCACGATACTGCCACTACCAATAACAGGGCCGTCCGGTGTGTCTAGTCTCAATTCAAGATCAAAACCATAATCTGGAGGTGTCTGCCAACCTGCTGCTACCAATACGGATCCTATACCTTTCAGATCAATTTGTTCTAAGGCCAGCCAGCCTTCCGGCTTAGGGGTAATCATATAATTAACCCCATTGAAATTGATACTCGAAAAGCCTTTCATTTTTTCCTTGCCGGTAAACATTAATTTATTGTTCCTAAGAGTAATGGTATTTCTTCCTGTCAATGGTTTGATTCTTGCGCCACCTTTGTCAGTATAACTTGCAGAAATGCTCAATACACCATTATCTGCAATGGGTTTGTCAAGCGTGGCAGCTACATTGCCGGTGATGGGTAAGGTTTTGGGTTTGGGCGCACTACTGGACAAAGACAGTATCCATCTAACTATGATATCCACATCAGAGCCTGGTAGATTTGGGTGAGCAGCCATTACAGTTTCGCCCCATACACCGCCTCCACCGTTGATAATTTTATCTATAAGATTATTTCTAGCGCCACGATCTCTACTATATTTCTCTGCGACCTGGACATAAGATGGGCCGATTGACTTTTCATTTTCCTTGTGACAACTTTTACAATCCAAGGATTGAATCATTGATTTACCACTGATGGCGACTTCGCCCTGTCTATGGCCTGGTGACGCTCCAGCCCTATCGCTACCGATGACATAGTCTGCGGAAACATATAGGTTAGCAGGGTCTACTTTTCCGGTACTGTCATCTTTGTCAGCAACCGATACTTTATAGTTTACTTTTTTACCAGGAAAATAAAAAGATTGATTGCCCAACACAGCAACAGATACATCTGGTGTTTCATTGCCTGCATATACAAGTACTTTTTCACTCTTTACTGCTGCGCCTTTATCATCTTTGATTTCAACATCTATATTAAAATCACCAGCAGTAGAATAGGAATAATCAAGCTTCGGTTCAGTAGTCTCTTTAGTCGTGCCATCACCGAGATGCCAACTATATAACATTTTATCGTTTTCTGGATCTTTTGCTTCTACGGATAACTTTACTTGCAGCGGCAAAGCTCCGGTAAGTTTATCACTTATTAGACTCATGATTTTTGGAGCCCTATTACCCGCAACATAATCTACTCTTGATAGACCAGCATCAACATTTTTGCTAAACCATCCCGAGCCATATTCAAGAATATATAATTTACCATCCGGGCCCATCTCCATATCTATCGGAGCTAGAAATTTAGTGGAGGACATGAAGGGTTCCATTTTATCAAAATCGCCATTGGCTTTAAGCGTCACGGCTTTTATCCAACCGCGTATCCACTCGTAAATGAATAACTTGCCATGGTAATACTCCGGTAGGCGGCTTTCTTTTGAGTATAAGTCACTATAATATACCGGACCAGCCATGGCATTGCGACCACCAGCACCCACGGAAGGAAACTCTGGAGATACTGCATAAGGATACCAAATAAAAGCAGGGGCTATCGGTGGCAATTCTTTGATACCGGTATTGTTTCTGGATTCATTGATAGGCTTGGCAGGATCGAATGATTTGGTAGAAGTACCTGTCGTATAATTATAGTTTCTATACGGATAATTATTTCCGATAAAAAATGGCCATCCAAAATGGCCGGCCTTTCGGGCTTGATTTACCTCATCATATCCTCTGGGGCCACGGGTATCGATACTATCATTGGCCGCGTCAGGCCCTACCTCTCCCCAGTATAAATAACTATTTTTTTGATCTACAGCAATACGATAAGGATTGCGATTGCCCTGTACATAGATCTCTGGTCGGGTATTGGGCGTGCCCTTGGCAAAAAGATTGCCTTCCGGAATATCATAGCTGCCATCATCCTTTACTTTTATTCTCATAATCTTACCACGCAGATCATTAGCATTGCCGGACGACCGCCTAGCGTCGTATTGTTGATGACCGGGGTCATCATTGAGTGGAGCATATCCATTGTTGACATACTTCTGACCAGCTTCATTGAATGGGGTGGAATTGTCACCGGAAGAAAGATATAATAAACCATCAGGTCCAAATGCAATCGAGCCGCCGGTGTGGCAGCAGATCTCTCGTTGAGAGTAAAACTGTAAAATAATTTTTTCGGACTTTGGATCTATAGTATCATTTTTGAATTCAAATCGGGACAATCTATTTACAGAAGTATCTACAGGACTGTAAAATAGATATACTCTATTATTTTTTGCAAAATTAGGATCCTTACAAATACCCAAAACCCCCTCTTCAGCATTGACACCTGGTGTAGATGTTTTGAAGTATACATTTAAAAACCCAATTTGCTTTAATTTTTTAGTTTCATTTTTATACATCAATAACTCTCCGCGTCGTTGTGCAATGAGGATATCCAGGTTGGGTAGTATCGTCATTTCAGTAGGTTCATAAAAATCTCCTTGAACCAGCATGGTTTTTACGAATCGATCTTCTTCCGGTGCATATTGTGATTTTACTTTAGCATAATTCAATCCTTTATTTTTTCCTATAGCATATTGAATGCCACCAAGCAAGTGTTTTAAGAAAGGCTCTTCTGTGAAAGACTCCTCGGTATGGCCCAATGCGGTATAAAACGCCCGACCACCATCAAAGTCATGATACCAAGACATTGGATGATCACCCATTTTATGACCGCCCTGATAGGAACTCTCATCTATCTTGAGCAGCACCTTCGTATCTGGGTTCAGTTTTTTATAACTATAAAATTCATCCGTGTGTTTCCAGGGATTAGTGAGGTGTTTGGTCGCGATATGTGTAGAGTCTACTACATTAAATACACCTTCCTGCACATTGGGCGAGGAATCATTGATGCCGGGATGATCTAAAAACCAGCCACCAGCCAGTCGACCATACCAACCCCAATCATATTCTGTATCCGCAGCAGCATGCACTCCCACATAACCGCCACCAGCTTGAATGTATCGTTCAAAGGCAATTTCCTGGGCTCCATCCAATACATTACTTGTCGTGCTTAGGAAAATAATGGTAGCATATTTTTTTAAATTTTCATCATTAAAATTGCGAGCATCTTCAGTGGTATCTACAAGGAAGCCATGCTCGGCTCCTAGTTTTGTTATTGCAGCGATACCGGCTCCAATAGAAGCATGACGATAACCAGCGGTTTTTGAAAAAACCAACACTCTGGCGTTATCAGAGGACTGATTTTTGCTTTCAGAGTTACAACTTACGAAGAGGAATCCTAGAAGCAATATGGTCAAAAATGATGCGAAGAACTTTGTAGACATGGAAGACAAATTATTTAAATAGTGGGCAAATGTACATTAATTATTAATCCTGCCTTTCTGTCTATCCTGCAATTCCCTGGTCATTCATTGCTGATGAAGCTATGAAAAAAGATATATCTGCTCCCGGATTGTTCAGCATCTTGTTATCGCATTTTTGGGCATACTTATATTGTGCGGAGCCACGATAGCATTGATCAATGATCTTCCTGCCATGTTACTTTCCGTATCAAGATTATTGTTTGCTTGGTCCGAAGATGGCATATTTCCCATATGGATAGCGGCAATTCACCCAACCTCTCATACACCTCCGGATGGCTTTGAGATGTAGTGGAACCTTGGCTCCTGTGGGTATAATCGGTTGTCATATAGCCAGTGATTTTTTTCTAGGTGTAGATATTAAACTTATATCCGAGTTTAGCACTAGGAAATAAGTCTAAAAAAGTAGAATCATATATCGTTTTATTCGTAGTTTTAATTGTTGCATCTACTGAAGTCCATTCAGCGCGGACTCCGATGTTAAATGTCCAATGATTTTTACTTTGCGCACTCAAGTTGTAACAGATACTTAGTGTAAAGAAAATAAACAAAAGTCTTTTGCTGTTATAGCAATTCATGATCTTATAGTTTCTATAAATCACAAAAGTAGACCTAGTGAGCCTTGCCATGACGCCATTAAGAGGACACATTAGTCCACGAGGAAGTACTAAGGCTATTTATCGAATATAGAAACTAGATTTGTTTTAGATATAGATTCTTATTAGGGAATAAATGATTTTACTTTATTCGGCATCTAAGTTATTTGGAAACCAATCTTAAGACTTGCTCAGTCACACGATTCACCTTATCCCTTGAAAAATATAAAGGGAAATATTGATCGTTGGCCCACAAATCAAATAAATCTTTATAATGTCTACTATCCGGACTTCCACTTTGGCCTGGCGTATTGATCGCTTTAGTGTTATCCCAATCACCGCAATCAACCACGATCCGGAAAGACGCGCCTGAAGACTGATTATCATTGTCACCGGTAGAGCCCACTGTATTTCCATATCCTCCTCGCGGTGCTGTACGAGTATTTATTAATTCCTGAGTTTTTTCATTCACTATTTTTGACAATGTATGATTAATCGTAATGTGCTTAAATTGACCAGCCCCATATTTCCAATCTTTAAAACTATTTCCAAACAATTTTTTCATTTGAAATACGGCTCTCACAAATGATGATTGCAACATGCTATCTCTGGTCAATCCAGTTAATAAACTTCCTCCGGTATCAGCAGCCTTCAAGATCTTTATCATCGTTTCCGTCGAAATTGAATTGATAGATATATTATTATGCTCGATAACATCTGTATTTTCCGGAAGATAAATCTTAAGCACTTCTTCTTCAAGATATCGCTCAAGCCATACATAGAGGCCCGCCATTCCACTGCCGCGACTTAGTATCTTATCCCAATTCAATAATTCTTGTTTCAAATGTTCCTGCCCTTCCTCTTCTAATTTTAAATTTTGGATCATCGGTATGATTTGACTAGCAGGAATAGAAAAATAATCCGTTTGTAAGGACTGAATATCTTCAATTGTAATTTTGTTTTTTGAATTCAATACTTCCCTCACCCGATTGCCTCTATATGGATCTGCCCAAGTGTAGCCTATGGAATTCATATACGGATAGGAGGGTGGTGTGAGATTTTCGTTGGCTGTAGCAAGAATACCATTGGATGGGTTGAATGCACCTGGGCGTTTTAATACTGGTATATATCCAGACCATTCATTTTTGGCCTGACTTATCACAGGTACCATACCCGAATGATTATTGCGAATAGGGGCAATACCTACCGCTTGCCAACCAATATTGCCTTTGCGGTCAGCCCATACCATGTTTTCTGCAGGTACAAAAGAATAATTGCATGCCTTCCTAAATTCTGTCCAGCTTTTTGCCTGATCCATTCGCAGGCTAGCTAAATATGGGGCGCTACCTATTTCCAACCAGGCACATCGGACTGCATAGGCCAGGTGTCTTGTCGTATCCACAAATGTCACTGGTCCATGTTTACTATATTGATGATCTACCACGGTGGCAGATCCACCTTCAATATGGATCGTATCTTTAATTTTATTAAAATTTACCCAATGATTTTGATGCCAATATTGATTCAGGTTACGAGGATTGATTTTATACACATATAAGTCTTCAATATCGGTGTCAAAGATGGTAAGTCCCCAGGCGCCATATTCATTGTGACCTATGGAGATGCCTGGCAAGATCGGTTCGCCTCCACCGATCACATTCCATCCGGGAGCATGCAAATGAGTAAGGTATCGAAGTGAGGGCACAGCTATTGCACGGTGTGGATCGTTGGCCATCATCGGATACCCACTGCTTGATTTTGCTCCGCTGATGACCCAATTATTGCTTCCTTCTTGGTCCTTATGAAAAGCAGAGGATGGGATAGCATTCAGTTGATTCAATTTTTTTTCATCCAGGGTTGATCCGATCAGATCTTCATTCTTAAATTGAATAGGTCTTCTATAAGCATTGTAGAGTTTGAGAATATCTTCACTTAATGCATCCTTAGTCAATACAGTATCTAATGTCAATCCAGGCTGAAGCGGATGAAAATTCATTAAAGCAACTACTCGATGAGCCCCGATTTGTCTCACCCATCTCGCGGTTTGTAATTCTTCTTGCACATTGCCCAGTAGCCCATTATGTCGGGATATGACTACTTCCGGAGTCCAAAATCCTGGTTTGATACCCAACCAGGAAAATTCCATTGGCAATTTTTCCTTGCCTTCCAATACGAGATTGATATATGCATTTATACCCTCCACAAAGGAAGTAACGATCAGTTGCCCACGATCATGGTAGTGGTTTAGTTCTTGTTTTATATTTCCTCTGAATTTAAACAGCCTGGCTCCAATATCTCTATGCAGCTCTCGCTCCCCTAAGATCTCAGAGGCAGTACCCGTAGCTTGTCTTCGCCACATTTCAAATTGGAACAATCGATCTTTAGCTGCGGTAAATCCCTGCGCAAAAAACAAATCATGCTCATTCTGCGCATAGATATGTGATACCCCCCATTGATCCGTCAGGATAGTTACGGTTTGTAGCAATCCGGGTACTTTAATATTAGATGTATCCTGAGCCTTTAAAAGATCAAAACCCAAAAGTAAAATCAGACAAATGATGCCATGGGCTGAATGTGAACGATCCCTCATGAATTAGAAAATTTGATTTAGCGGTGGTAAGATAGTATTCCTGGGGTAAAAAATTTGGGTAAAGAATGTGAAAAGTTATCTAATAATTAAATAGTTTAAATCTAAAATTGAACAATACCACTTCCTTTGCAAAGGTGCGACTAAAAGCTAAGATTAAGTTTTTGTGAAGACTTGACACCAACTATCCCTATACCACCGTTAACATTACTATGGAGATTAAATGACTGGAAAAATAGTTTATCTTGAGGTATTAATTGTTGAAAGTAAATATCTCTTAAATATTTGAAGTAGGCTTCATTGATAATAGAAATTTGGCCATCAATTTTTCTTAATTTTCCTAATCTTTTAAAATAAGTGGACCCATTAGCATCTAACTGGATGAATGGGCTCTTAGTAAGGCATGTACTGGAATAAATTATTTTAGATCCTAAATGGTATACATTGCAGGAAATTTGAGAAAATCCGTCATATAAAGCAGGAAGTCTAAAAAAATCTCTACTGGTGCCCTTTTCAAAAGTAGAACTTGCTTCCAATAAGTAAAAGTAATTCTCAGAACTTAAGCTATGTGACACATTAAAACGAAATAAAGCCTCTATATATGTTGGCGCATCAGAGCCACCCAGCCTTTCTATATATATAGAGTCTTTGATTTCAATTTTTAGTGAAAAGGTATCAGGAATTATCACTGGGTCAGTTTCTACACTATTAAAACCTGGAGCTACCACATTGAAGTAATATTTATTTCCACGAGTCGGGCGAAATCCGGAACTCGATTTGTAATACCCATTCGTAGAATATAATAATGTCTCCCGAAATTGATTATTTTCAAACAACTTCACATCTGCGTTTAATACAGTATTATTGATCGAAGTATCCAAGGGGCTGATGGTATGCATTACTCGAATTTGTAGTACATCATCAGAAGATAAAATACTAACCAGGACTAGCTTTTTATCCGTATCTTCTAATATTAAGTCGCTGCTTTTTTCAAGGCAACCTAAAAATAATATAGCACAAAAAGTAAGTAGATATGTTCTCATTAAAAATTTCTTGAAAAGCCGACAGATGGAAATAGAGGGAATATGGATCTTTCGTAAAGCTTAAATGAAGATTGAGGAAACCCAAATGATTCTATATCAATATAAAATGGATTTTTCCTGTTATAAGCATTATAAATACTAAAATTCCAGGTATTAGCCCTATTCCTGCTATTTGGCTTGCTATGTAAAGTAGCAGAGATGTCCAATCGGTGATAATCTCGTAACTTAAAGTTATTCGGAGTGGAATAAGAAAAAACTCTAACTCCTGTGAGAGGGTCATTAAATCCGCTTGTAGGTATTGAAATTCTATTACCTGTATAATATTCCCATAAAAAGCCAAATTCCCATCTCTTATCCCGTTTCCAATTCAGGGCAAAAGAGATATCATGTCTTCGGTCAAAAGGAGAATTGAACCACCCTCCATTTTGAATCTCTTTATAGGATCTAATGGATTTTGAGAGTGTATAATTAAGAAACCAATTCCATTCTTTATGTTCCACCGAGCTTATTGAAAGTTCAAAACCCTTGCTCTTGCCTATTCCATTCTTAATAAGGTTATCATCAAGTTTTGTACCGACTCATACAATAAAATTGGTTCATCGCATTAATGCGTACTTCAATCTATAATTATGTAAATCAAATATTTTCAATCCGAAATACTCAATATCTCTGTAACCATAGGCTTTTCTCTTTAATACTTTAATTTTGTTATTAAATCCCTCTAGCGGTCCAGTGGATAAACTAATA
>JAYSTG010000288.1:0-1640 GCA_043719965.1 Saprospiraceae bacterium
ATGAAACACGCCATTGAAAATATTCTATCCCATGGGGGGCAGATCCGTGGGGATCAAGTGCACATCAAATTACAAAAACCGACCGCTGTTCAGCTCGAAGAATCTTTTGAAAAAACTTTTCCAGTTCAAAAAATATATGCCGGTAAAGTAATAGAGGACACCTTTAATTTACAGTTTGACGGCAATGGAATAGTGGTGAAAGGTTATGTAACGAATTGGGGTGGAAAAGGAGATAAGTATACAGCACAGGTTGAATTTTATTTGGATGGAGTAAAAATCGAGACGGCATCATTGCCATCTGATTTTAAAGCTCGCAGACATGAATTGTTTTGGAAATATAAGCTAAAAAACGGATCACATACTTTAAACATAAAATTATTAAATCATAATCCCTTGTATGATGTACGTGTTTCAGACATCCTGATTTATAATGATACGCATAGCCCGATTGAAAATATATATCAATTCGGCAAAGTGCCTAAAAATTAAGCGGTATTAAGCTTTGTTTGATCTGTAATTGTGCGAACCCTTAACTTTCCAACCCTAAAAGTTAATTCTGTGCTTTTCATCCAATAATCTACTTTATAATGTACATACCATCCTATTTCAAAGTTGATGACCCATCCTTAATAGATCTTTTCATTCAGAATAATAGTTTTGGCACTTTGATTACAAAGGGGGAGACTTTTCCCTTAGCTCCTCATATCCCACTAGAATTAGAAAGTAATAAAGTTGGAGAACAAGTACTGTGGGGTCATATCTCCAAAGCTAATCCCCAATGGCGATCATTTGAATCCAATGCAAATGTCCTCGCCGTATTTCTATCACCAATTCATCATTATATCTCATCCTCTTGGTATCAGTATGATAATGTACCCACATGGAATTATATCAGCATACAAGTCAGCGGTACACTACAAATCATTAACGGCGAAGCTTTGGCAGAATCTTTGCGAAGGCTTACCTCGAAAATATGAAAACGGTTTAAAAAATCCTGTTAATTTTGATACCATGTCGAATATCGTAAAACAACAAATCAATGGTATTATTGGGTTCGAAATAAAAATAGAAAAAAAGAGGCGGCATTTAAATTAAGCCAAAACAGCAATGAAGAGGATTTTCGAAATATAATAGATCAATTAAAAATTTCTGATAAACCCGAGGCTCTCCAAATGGCAAAGATCATGGAGGCGCAAGGGTGCCGAAATAATTGAAAATGAGTATTATAGATAGCCTTATTTAGATCTTGATAATTTTAATAGCTTCGTACTATGACCATATCCAAAATTAAGGTAACCCGACATTTATCCCTTGATCCAGTCCTAAAGCGTTTAGTAAATTCAATTCCTTTTCCAAAAGTGGACACGAGTCCGATTCCTCTCAGTGAAGCATTGATCGAATCCATCGTTTATCAACAACTTTCTATCAAGGCAGCTGCAGTTATTTATCAACGATTGCTGGATAAGTTTGATGATCATAAACTTGATTTAATCAAACTCTCCAGGATGAAAACAGAACCCCTCCGAAAACTTGGACTTTCGTATCAAAAAGCAGATTATGTCCGCAATATTGCCAAGTTTTTTTTGCTAAAAGAAAATCAAAGTACTGATTGGAATAGTTTGCCTGAAGATGACCTCTTG
>JAYSTG010000289.1:0-11872 GCA_043719965.1 Saprospiraceae bacterium
CAATGTTTAAATCTATTTAAGCTAACATACATGAATATAATGTAAAAAATTAATGATGTTTATTATCACCAGAATTGATATATTTGTGGATAATAATCATCATTATCGTATGAACCTGAAAAAACAATTAGTATTCCCAAAGTATCAAAAAATACTGGATCAAGTAGGTGAAAACATACGATTGGCCAGGAAAAGAAGGAAATTAACGATGGTGCAGGTAGCAGAAAGGGCAGGTTTTGACCGAACAACATTATACCATATTGAGCATGGAAAGGGTAGTGTTTCTATAGCTGCATATTTCAATACTTTACGTGTATTAGGCTTGCAAGATGATTTTTTGAAGTTGGCGGCAGATGATGAGTATGGAAGGAAATTACAAGACTTAAAATTAATAGGAAATCTATAGACATGGCTTCTGCTAAAACTGACATATTTGTTTATGCGCATTGGTTAGGCATGCCCGAACCAAAATGTATTGGTATGTTTAGTGCCCAACAAGCGAAGAATAAGAAGGCATTTAGTTTTGAGTACGATGGTGATTGGATAAGGTCAAAAGAACAGCACTTACTTGACCCAGATATTGCGTGGTTTACTGGCCCTCAATATCCTAATAAGAAAGTAAATTTTGGCGTGTTTATGGATTCTATGCCAGATACATGGGGAAGGACTTTGATGAAACGCCGGTGCCGCACAGCTGGACATAAAATCCGGACGACCTATTCCAATTTTATATGATATTGATTTTTTACTTGGAGTATACGATGAAACAAGAATGGGTGCTTTGAGATTTAAAATGGACAAAAACGGCTCATTCCTGGATGATAACCATAGTATACCCATACCTCCTTGGGCAAGCATCAGGGAATTACAACATGGAGTCGAGATATTAGAAAGTGATGAAGACAATGAGTTAGTAATAAATTGGTTAACCATATTATTGGCGTCAGGATCCTCATTAGGTGGTGCAAGGCCTAAAGCAAATATTATAGACGATCATGACCATTTATGGATTGCAAAATTTCCATCAAAAGGAGATACAATTGATAAAGGCGCATGGGAATACCTAACTTACAAATTGGCTTTGCAATGTGGCATATTGATGTCGGATTCCAAAATTGAAAAAGTATCAGGTAAGTTTCACACTTTTTTTACCAAAAGATTCGACCGAAAGTTACACGATCGAATTCATTTTGCTTCAGCAATGACTATGACAGGTCAAAATGAAGACACTATCAAAGAAAACCCTGCCAGTTATTTAGATATTGCTGATTTCATTCAATATAATGGTGTACAGAATAAACAAGACCTGAGGCAACTCTGGCGGAGGATAGTTTTTAATATTGCTGTTTCCAATACAGATGATCACATGAGGAATCATGGCTTCCTATTGACTGATAAGGGTTGGACTTTATCCCCTGCATTTGATATCAATCCATCAGTAGATAAAATTGGGTTGGTATTGAATATTGATTCTCACAATAATGCATTGGACTTTGGACTAGCAAAGAGTGTTGGTGAATATTTTATGTTGAACGATTTTGACATGAATTCTATCATCTCTGAAGTGAGAGCTGTAGTGAGAGGTTGGCAAAACATAGCCAAGGAAATTGGTATTTCAAGAGCCGAACAAGAAATGATGAGTGGGGCTTTTATTTATTAATTGCAGTAAACACATTAAGGATAATAGTTTGGCTAAATCGTTATTATTTGTTTATGTAAATAAAGGAACCCAGATCGGAATACTCGATTAAAAGTAATTTAACCTTGCAATGTAATTCCATAGTTATTGGAAATAATATAAGCAACTTAATGAGGCTACACCCTAATTTTCAATCAACAACTTCACTCCTGCAAATTCACCTGGTTCCTTAGCTTCTTCAATACGGATCCTATCCGCAGTTATAGATTTAAATCGTAAATACTCTTTTATGCCTTTTGCTCGTTGCAATGCGGCCACCGATTTCTGGGCAAAAGTTTCAGAATCATCACACATTCCGATCAGAACTATACGTTGAGTGGATTGTCTAAGCTGATGGATTAGTTTTTGGATTTCAGGAAAAGAAGCTTCTTTGATAGCAAACTCATTGGTATTAAAGTAAATGTTTGTATACTGTAACTGAATGTTACTGGTATCTAAAGAATGGCTTTTAGATGAAGTTAATACGGCAGTAGGGTTTTTAGATTTAGAACCATTGACCTCATCAGTCATTATTTCTTTATCGCCAACTTCCGAAGGGTTTAAAAAATTAAAATTGATTTTTTTACCGTATTCATATTTGGTGATGGCAATTTCTACTCTTCTGTTTTTAGCCCTCAGCTCTTCTGTATGGTTTGGAGATTTTGGCCTCGTGCCTCCCAGCCCCCTGGTAGTAATTCTTTCGGATTGAATATGGCGATGGGTGACCAAATATTTTTTGATAGAATCAGCTCTGCTCTTTGATAAGTCTATCAAATCCACAAACCTTCCTACAGTATCTGTATGACCATCTATCCGAATATGAAGAGTAGGATTTTCGGTCAAAAACAAACTCAATCGATCCAAGGATGGAAATGAGGAGGCCAATACTTTGGTGGTACCCAATTCAAAGTAAATATGACTCAACTCTTTTAACAATTCAGGCTGTAGAGGAGTAATATACATATCGACTTGGTATTCTCTTTGTTTGGATTGAGCTAGAATCGAAACATCAATCAATTGATTGGTACCAACGAATCCTGGCTTTCGAGGGGATAGTCTATACAGATCTTTCTTTTTCAGAATAAACTCAAAACGACCATTATCAGTGGTTATGAAACTATCGGTGGTAGTTAAATACGATGGGCCAAAGTATAGATCCGCTGCTATTAATTCCTTGGTAATGCTATTCCGAATGGTGCCATGTATCGTGACAGGCTCCTCAGCTTCGGGAGTCGGGTTAAGATCGACTTTGAATATATCACTAGAGCCATCCCGCTTGGATATAAAGTACATATAAGTATTAGGCTCTATGAGTACTGGATTGCTATCGTCGTACATTGAATTAATAGGTACTGGCAAGGATTGCGGTGGAGACCAATTGGTCCAGGAATAGTCCAGCCTACGGGAGACATAGATATCATTTCCTCCCAGTCCACCAGGACGGTTACTTGAAAAAAATATTCTCTTTCTATCTTCAGTTAAAAAAGGAGTCATTTCACGAAACGATGAGTTGATCGTCGGGCCTAAATTGACCGGCTCACTCCAGATGTTATCCTTAAGTTTAAAACTTACGTATAAATCATTATGGACAGAATCTGGGTGTCCATTTAAAGATAGAATGATCACATCTCCTTTCTTACTCATACAAAAATTAACTTCAGGAGAATTGGAATAAAAATTTTCAATTTGTATCGGTTCAGGAAAAGAAAAAGAACCATTAGGCCTTCGCTCGATCATCGAAAATCCGCCAGACATGCTTCCGTCCCGCGTAAACTGATTGATGATTACGAAGACTTGATCTGCTGGTGCCAAGGAGCAAATACTATTGGGTAATGCGTTGTTTAATGGGAAGCCCGGTCTGAACACCCGATCAAAAGCATCATCTCGACTATCTGCAATCCAGACATCTTGATTGATCAACGAAGAAGACGGTGAGGATACACTTTCATTGGCGATCTGAGAATAGATAAACCTTAAGGTGTCCAGATATTCTTTTTCAGTCAAGGTCTTCGATAGATCTATATCATCTTGCAGCAAGGTCCTGTTATAACCTGGAGCACCGACTCGAGTAAAATACATAGTTCGTCCATCCCGAGTAATGACTGGCGAGATTTCATCATATTTTTCTGAGTTTATCTCTGGTCCCAATTTTTTTAATTGATATTGGGCAAAGACTTGAGTAGAAAAAACAAATATTAATATGGTTACAAATAGCAATGAAGCTTTAGAAGTAAACATGCATTGGAGTTATAGGCTGGTAATTATAGGTCTGATTTTATTGTTCAAAGTTCTGATATTTTTAGTTATGTCGTTTTGTTAATTGGTATAATTTTAGTTTTAATGTATATAGGTCTCAACGATAAATTCATATATTCTATTCCAATTTTGGGGCCAGTTTAGTCAATTGGTATTTTCCAAATCTGATTATGTCATTTAGCTATAGTGAAATGTGGATATGTAGGATTCTATATTCTTGAAATCATGAATTGTTTTATAAATCATGGATGAATTTATTTCGTAACAATCATAAATCTGGAATAAATCTGGAATTACAATAATTTTAGCCTTAAAATCCGAAATAGATCTGTATCGTTAATACGGTCTATCCTAGAATCGAGTCGAATTAATTATTTTGATATTGATTTATAATAATTTACACATTAAAATTTAATTAAATATATAAAAAACATTTCAAAACTTGTCATTTCCTTATATTTCCTACCTTTGGCTTAAATCAACCCAAATTTCCATATGGTTTTCTTAGATTTTGAAAAACCGATAGAAGAGTTAATTGCCGAATTAGTCAAACTTCAAAAGATCCAAGAAAAAAACGAAATCGATGTAACTGAGCCTATCAAAGAGCTAGAGCAAAAAATAAAAAATACTCGTAAAGAAATTTATTCCAATCTCAATGGCTGGCAAAAAGTCCAGGTATCCAGACATCCGGAAAGACCCTATACTTTGTTTTACATCGAACAGATCTGTAAAAACTTTATTGAATTACATGGAGATCGAAATATACGCGATGACAAAGCTATGGTCGGCGGTATCGGTATGATCGATAATCAAAGTGTGGTGATCATTGGTCATCAGAAAGGTGCCAATACCAAACAGAGACAATATAGAAATTTTGGCATGGCTAATCCTGAAGGCTATCGTAAAGCCCTTCGTCTAATGAAGCTGGCTGAAAAATTTGGATTTCCAGTGATTACCTTGATCGATACCCCAGGAGCTTATCACGGACCTGAAGCTGAAGAAAGAGGACAAGCAGAGGCCATCGCACGCAATCTTTATGAAATGGCCAAGCTGAGAGTACCTATATTATGTTATGTGATCGGAGAAGGCGCCTCTGGTGGAGCTCTAGGCATAGGACTAGGGGACAAAGTATTTATGTTAGAAAACACCTGGTACACCGTGATCTCACCAGAATCTTGCTCTTCAATCTTATGGAGAAGTTGGGATTATAAACAACAAGCAGCCGAAGCTCTAAAGCTCACTGCAGATCATATGTTAGCTTTTGAACTCATTGATGATATCGTGAAGGAGCCATTAGGAGGAGCCCATTCGGATCCGGAAGGTATGGCCAAAATTCTCAAACGGCATATCAAAAAAGAATTAAATGAAATAATCTCCGAAAGACCGGAGACAAGGATCAAACGAAGATTGAATAAATACTGCAAAATGGGTCAATACAAAGTAGCAAGCCCTACATCTTAGATTATGAGAGAATCAAATAAATTTTTATTCTCTTACCGCTACTCCAAATTTCTTAAAATAATTAAGGCAAACACCCTTACACTTGAAGCTAAAAAAAAGCCAATCCATGAATTGGATATCATGACCATAGGCGTATTATTCGACGCGACCAAAGTAGAAGAGAAATACATCTTTATGGATTTTATCAAATCTCTGGAAAAGACAGGAGCCAAAGTGACCGCTATGGGATATCTGGATCATGAAGCAGATACAGTTGGTATTTCATTTCGACATTTTACGAACAAAGATGTGTCTTGGTATTTTATTCCCAAGAATAATGATATCGAAAGATTTCTATCCGTGGAGTACGATGTATTGATCAATGCAGATCTTAGCCAATGTCTATCCTTACACTATATCGCTGCTATGACACAGGCCTATTTGAAGGTAGGTACTACATCCCCTCTAAAGGAAATTTATCATTTGGAGTTAGATACTAAAGATACCTTCACCATAAAGCAATATATTAGCGAATTGATTTCAATCTTAAATAAAGTTTGTTTTAATGGATTACTCGTGGATAAAAGGAGTTGGGACAGCACTGGTCACTCCCTTTGACAATAATGGTGTTGATAAAAAATCTCTTCATTCCATCATCAAAAAAAACATCAAGGAAGGGGTAGACTTTTTAGTTCCACTAGGTACGACAGGCGAGACTTCCACACTTACTGATCAAGAATGCCGACAAGTATTGGATGCTGTTTTAGACTCCAATCAAGGTCAAGTCCCAGTGGTCAATGGAGCATTTGGTAAGAATAACACACAATTGGTTTTAGATATGATTCGGCACACCAACTTTGATGGCATTCATGCGATTTTAGTAGCCAGTCCATATTACAATAAACCGAGTCAGGCTGGACTACTTGCTCATTTTATAGCCATAGCAGACAGTTCACCGAGGCCTATAATATTGTATAATGTGCCATCTCGCACAGCGGTCAATCTATCCGCAGAGACTACTTTGAAACTTGCAGAACATCAAAATATCATTGCACTCAAAGAAGCTTCCGGTGATTTTAATTTGATCCTGCAAGTCTTGAAATATAAACCCAAAGATTTCGTGATGCTTTCAGGGGATGATCCGATATCTGTGCCTATGATTGCCTGTGGAGCTAAAGGGGTGATTTCGGTGATTTCTAATGCTTTTCCAGACTATTTTACACAGGCTATCCATGCTGCACTCCGTGGGGATTTTACCTCGGCAAAAAAATATAATGATCTTTTATTGGATGTCCATCGATGGTTGTATATAGAAGGCAACCCGGTGGGCATCAAAGCCTGTCTTAGCCTGCAAGGTATGTGTCGAGAAGATGTAAGGCTTCCGTTAGTTCCCATGAATGAAATAAATAAACAGGGACTGGCAGAGGCTATCCGATCTCTGTAATTTCCTTGATGCCAATTTTAGTAAGCGCTGCCTCTGAGGCTTGTTGCTCCGCATTTTTTTTATTAAAATCCTCTGCAGTCGATAATTCTTCACCGTTGACTGTGACGACTACACGATATCTATCCCGATGATCTTGTTTGAACTTAGATAGCACCTTGTATTGCACATCATGTCCCTTTTTTTGTCCCCATTCCAATAGACGACTTTTAAAATTATCATCATTGACTTCCAAATCATGGATATCCAGATATTTTCTAAACAGCTTATTGACTACAAATTTTTTAGTCGTTTCATAGCCTAGTTCCAGGTACATAGCCCCGATCAAAGCTTCCAATGCGTTACCTAGCATAGAGACAGAAATATGAGTACGATTGAACTCCATGAGCAAGGTGTCCAGCCCCATGGCATCGGCTATATAATTTAGTGTTTTTCGCTTGACGATTTTAGATCGCATTTTAGTTAAAAAACCTTCATCATTAGCGGGATATTTATGGTAAAGGTATTCTGCTGAAATACTATTTAGGAGGGCATCTCCCAGATACTCCAATCGTTCGTTGTTTTGAGCCAGTTCAGATTGTTCATTAAATGTACTTCGATGATAAAAAGCGAGTTTATATAAATTTAGATTTCTCGGTGTGATGCCCGTCATACTTTTTATTCGTTTGGCAAAATCCTTATCGTCGGATATATAAAAATTATATAGTTTTCGCAGCACGATATTTTTATTAAACTCGCTTAAAGATAACAGAAGTATTATGTCCACCAAACCCGAAAGTATTACTCAAGGCTACGTTGATTTTTTTATGTTGGGCTTCATTAAAAGTAAGATTGAGCCTGGGATCAAAGTCAGGGTCGTCCGTAAAATGATTAATGGTAGGAGGAATAAAGTCGTGTTCCAATGCCAATAAGCAAGCTATAGCTTCTACAGCGCCTGCTGCTCCGAGCAGATGGCCCGTCATAGATTTGGTAGCACTGATGTTTATCTTGTAAGCGTGATCGCCAAACACAGATTGGATAGCTTTAATCTCAGAAATATCGCCCAATGGCGTGGAAGTACCATGCACATTGATATAGTCTACATCTGTAATATTCAATCCGGCATCTAATAATGCATTTTTCATCACTAGAAGTGCCCCTCTACCATCAGGATGAGGTGCAGTGATATGGTAAGCATCTGCTGATGAAGCGCCACCTACGATCTCCGCCAATATGGGAGCACCTCGTTTTATTGCATGTTCATAATCTTCCAATACCAAAGCCCCTGCACCTTCTCCTAGTACAAACCCATCACGGTCTTTGTCAAAAGGTCTTGAAGCGGTTTTGTAATCGTCATTTCGCTCTGACAAAGCCTTCATGGAATTAAATCCGCCAATACCAGTAGGGATCACCACGGCTTCAGATCCACCGGTGATCATCATGTCGACCTTGCCCAATCGTATAAGATCTGCAGAGTTCATGATAGCATGGTTGCTGGAAGCACAAGCAGAGACCGTCCCATAATTAGGTCCTCTGAATCCATATAAGATAGAAATATGTCCCGCAGCAATATCAGAGATCATCCTCGGTATCAAAAATGGATTGAATCGAGGCACTCCGCTACCTTTTGCAAAATCGATGACCTCATTTTCAAGAGACTGTAGACCACCGATACCAGATCCCCAAATTACACCCACACGATCCAAATTCAATTTTTCAATGTCAACTTGGCTGTTTTTAATGGCTTCTGCTGCTACCGCCATAGCAAAATGCGAAAACCTGTCCATTCTTTTAGCCTCTTTTTTATCGATCACATCCTCTGCTTTGAATCCTTTGACTTCACAGGCAAATCGTGTCTTAAATAAACTGGCATCAAATAAGGTGATAAGATCGGCTCCACTCACTCCATCTTGGAGCCCTTTAAGAAAGGAAGGTACTGAATTTCCAATAGGAGTCAAAGCTCCCATCCCTGTTACGACTACTCTCCTCATACTACACTGGCTTTTATATTATTATCGGCCAAGTCTCAAAATTACAAAAGTTTGATCAGTAACGCTTTTATCTGGTTTTTGGCATCAAATGTATAGTGCCAATTGATATAATTGGTTGATTATTAATTGATTGTAATAAAAAAAGTCCACATGATCACATGTGGACTCCAATAAAATTAATTTTAATTAAATTTTTATTTGTTGATCTGCGAATCCAGGTAACTAATAGCCTGGCCCACAGTCTGAATTTTTTCGGCTTGCTCATCAGGAATAGAGATATCGAATTCTTTCTCAAACTCCATTATGAGTTCGACAGTATCAAGCGAGTCTGCTCCGAGATCATTAGTAAAACTAGCCTCTGTGGTCACTTCAGCCTCAACCACTCCGAGCTTATCGATGATTATCTTCTTAACTTTTTCTTCAATGCTTGCCATTTGTAAAAGGTTTTAATTTAATGCAAAAATAAAATTTAGATTGTGATGTTAAAATAAATTTTTCAATCCGTAGCCCAATCCCTTTGGATTGGCACGTTGGTAATTTAACCTTGATAATATCAAAAAGCGATTAAAAGTTTCTTAAAATTGAAATATCTTATACCAAACCTTACATATTTTTGGTGTATCTATGCGCAAAATTTAAAATACGATGAGCCAACATACCCTCCTCAATACCAAGATCATTGCTACTGTCGGACCGGCTATCGCCTCGTATGATATGTTGCTTCAAATGGCTCAGGCTGGGGTCAATGTTTTTCGATTAAATATGTCACATGCTGATCAGGATACGCATCTGCAAGTCATACAACACTTGACTCAAATCAATGAAAAATATAGTTTTCACGTAGGCATTTTGGGAGACCTACAGGGGCCCAAGTTGAGGGTGGGGAAGATAAAGGACAATGCTTTAGAGTTAAACACAGATGATGAAATCATCTTTACCAATACCCCTTGTGAAGGGACTGCGGCTGGTATATACATGAGTTATGAGCTATTTCCTCAGGAAGTAGCTGCAGGAGATAAAGTGTTAGTGGATGATGGAAAATTGATGTTTGAAGTATTGGAGACCGATCGTAAAACTACCGTCAAACTTAAAGTCTTATTTGGAGGCATACTTTCTTCTAATAAAGGGGTAAATCTACCGGATACCCAGATTTCCTTGCCTTCACTTACAGAAAAGGACCTTAAAGACCTGGACTTTTTAGTACAGCAACCTGTCCATTGGATAGCGTTGTCTTTCGTACGTAAAGCTGAAGACATTACTGATCTGAGGTCTAGGCTCAAAGCAGTAGGTCATAATGCACGTATTATAGCCAAAATTGAAAAGCCCGAAGCGCTCAAAAATATCAATGAAATCATTCAAGCTACCGATGCAGTGATGGTAGCCCGTGGGGATCTAGGTGTGGAAGTACCGATTGAAAAACTACCTGGTATTCAAAAAGAAATCGTGCGAAGGTGTATAGAACAAAGTCGACCGGTCATTGTGGCTACCCAAATGATGGAAAGTATGATTACCAATCCTTCTCCCACCAGGGCTGAGGTCACTGATGTCGCTAATGCTGTGCTAGATGGAGCAGATGCAGTAATGCTTAGTGGAGAAACTTCTGTAGGTAAACATCCCGTCCGTGTCGTAGAGTCCATGTCCCGAATCATAGCCGAGACGGAACGGCACTATCAGCCAAATCAAAGCAGGCTGCCTAAACTCTCCAAAGAGTCTGATACTTTCCTTGCAGATGTATTATGTTTTAATGCAGTAAAAACTAGTTACGACCTGGAAGCTTCGGCTATCATAGGGATGACGACTTCAGGATTTACTGCATTTAAAATTTCCAGTTTCAGGCCCACGGCAGAAATATTTATTTATTCAACTTTGAGTCATATGCTTTCCACGCTCAACCTGGTTTGGGGCGTTCGTTGTTTTCAATATCAAGACAAAAAAAATAGTACGGATGAATTGATGAATCAAGTGTGCCAAGATTTAAAGAGCAAAGGTCTACTTCATGAAGGTGATATTGTTGTAAATACCGGTACCGTACCTGTCCAGTTGGAAGGGAGTACCAATATGATGAAAATTTCGGTAGTAAAATAATTGATTTTTACGTATTTAGCATTTCATTAATAACAATTGGACTTCATTAAAGCTACAGATCTTGTACTTTTGCAAGCGCTATGAAGTATCATATTTTCGTTTTTCTGTTAGTTACCTCAGTGATTGGACGATCACAGACGGCGCAAATTGCTGAGGCAGATGTTCAGCTTGAATCTATTTTTATTGAAGCCGTAAGAAATAAACTCATAGATCGGCATGATCTTACCATACCACAGTTTAGGGAAATTATCAAGAAGCAACCTCAAAATCATGTCGCTTGGTATGAACTCGGCTTTGCTTTATTCAAAACAAAACAATGGGATGAGTCACTCGATGCGGTACAGAAAGCCTTGACCTATCAACCGAAACAACCCCAATATCTTTTTTTGTTAGCCGATATCTATCATAGCAAACAAGATGTACTCAACGAGGCCAATACCTACAAAAAGATTCAAATCATCAGACCCCACGATGAGTCCTTATATAGTCGATGGGCTGATGTACTTATTAGTGCCAATCATCATGAAGAAGCTATAAAAGTATTGTCTCAACTTGAATCGCAAAAAGGCATCAATGAAATCAGCTCACTCAAAAAAGCATTATTATTTGATCAAATCGGCAAACCCAAAGAAGCTGAAGCAGAATTACTCAAGCTTAATGATGCATTTCCTTCAGAGGTAAGATACTTGCATGCTTTAGCAAATCATTATGTGAAAGCACAAAAACAAAATAAGGCCAATGAGGTATTTAAATCCATCTTGATGATCCAACCGGCAGATGAGCGAGCCAATCTTGCCTTGGCAGCCAGCTATCGTCAAAATGGTCAGGATGAAAAATACCTCATTTCGATTCAATCCCTGATGAGTAATCCTACCATTCCCTTAGATGTTAAAATTATTGAATTGATTCCTTACTTACAAAAAGCCATCGCCAATAATGATAAAGACTTATTATTGAATATTGAAAAATATACTCAGGAATTGACCATATCGTATCCCAAAG
>JAYSTG010000290.1:0-1634 GCA_043719965.1 Saprospiraceae bacterium
GTGCCTTTAAAGCCTGTTTTAAGGATATTTTATTTAAAAAACTCTATCCGTATTTTATTTCATAAATCCTAATTTTTGGACTGCGTAATGTCAGTTAAATGAAGAAAATATGCGAATTTTTGAAGTGACAAATGGCAAAATCATCAAAAAGGTCATTTATGCACCAGTAAGAAATGTCGGTGGTCTTCAATTAAGATTTCAGTGGTATGAGCAGTGTACAGACTGGTATCAAATTGCAACTGAAAATGGAGAAATTGTCAGCATAACATATCTTGATACAACTTGTGAGTCGTGGTGGGTAGAAGATGAAGAAGAAGGAGAAGGAGACGATGATGGTAATGGTGATTGCCCTTGGTGTAATAGTGATGATCCCGATGATGGTGATACTGGTGGTGGAGATTCTGACCCTTGTAATGGGCCTAATCCGCCTGCTGATTGTATTAAATGTAATTGTACAAATCAAGCAAAGACCATTTCAGGCATTGGTATAGTCTCTTTTGCGGAAGTAATTGTTTCGTTAGGTAGTGTATCTCATTCAGTAGTTTTTACTGTTTCTGACTGCTCAGGACCAACTTACTCTGTTTCTGTTATACCATCCATAAACAATCCATGGGGTGCTTGGATTGCTCCATTAGGGCAACCACAATTAATAAAATTTCAGGAATATCCTGTTAAATCTAATGACCTAAAGTGTGGACATATGGTTAATTATGAAATAGCAGGCTTGTATGAACTTAAATTACATAAAAGAATTCATTATAACGGTCAAGATATGCAAATAGATACCGATCAAACGGGTAGCTATGATGATTTGACGAGACTCGTTCATCTTGATTAGAAAAACTATTTTTAACTAAAAAAATTTAAAAAAAATGAAAAAAGTATTTAAAAATATAACTATGATATGTCTATTAACTTTTTCTTTTTGTTCCAAAATCAAGAGTCAGTCTATAAAAGATTCTGTATGGATAGCAGTAAGAACAGTTGAAGAAGCCAAACAAATGGCAAAAAAATATGATTTGGAAGATAGCGTATCTTTTACAAATAATAATATATTATTATTCTTGACCAAAGAAAAAGCTGAGAAATATCTGCACAATTTGAGCAAAGCTATTAAAAAACGCAATGAATTCGATACTTTTTTGAATAAAACGCAATACGTTAAATCTTATAGCGATTATTTTAACTTAATTAATTCATTGCCGAGTGTAAAAAAAGGGTGGGTTGATGGCTTTGGAAGTGAAAAAAAATACAATGATTATGTAAAAGAGACCTTAAAGAGTAATTGGCGGATTTACAGGACTGCAAAAGGAGAACTAAAATTTTTTAAGGCGGATACTAAAATTACTCAAAGTGAACTTAAATCGGGGGTTAGGATTGACACTCTGCCTAAGTATTAAACTTTAAAAAATATAGTATCGAAGAACTGAAGCTTAGTTTACTTAACCTTCAGTTCTTTTTTAATTAAAACACACAACACATGAAAAAACAAACCTACTGTATTTACTTTTCATTTCTACTCATGGCTATTCATCCCTTTAAAGATGATATAAAAAATGCCGTTGCATTTCTCAACACACAAAGGGAAGTGGTATTACACATCAAAAATACGTCATATACTGAGGGGTCAGAAG
>JAYSTG010000030.1:0-5930 GCA_043719965.1 Saprospiraceae bacterium
AAAACTATAACAAATTTTATTTTTTATTTTGCCTTACTTTTTTTTCCGCAAAAAAAGTAACAAAAAAACTCGCGCTATTCAATCTTTTTTCATGGTATAGCTGCCTCAAAAAACTCGCTTATGATTAGTAACTTTTTTATTGATTCTCTTCGGACTGTTGGTTAAAAGTTGCTTTTAGCTATCTCGTGCTCGACCAGTTTTGAGGCACTGTCCTTCCCTAGATCCTGGATATAATCCAACTTACAGCCTTTCTATAATTTCTTTTTAATAACTACCCACTAAATGTGGCAAAGAACCAAAATTTGCTATTCGAAGTAGCGTTTAAATGAAATTCGCAATTTAAAACATCATTGATGAAGCTGTATAAATTATCCCTTTTTCATTCTCTTACTGTACCAGGCCATCTGTCCACGATGATTAGCAAAATGTTCTGCTACATGAAACCATTTGCAGTAATTATTCCAATCCCAATCTTTGGATTCACCGGAAAGTAACCAGGTATCGTCGCGTTTTTTAGTTCTGATTTGGTCTTAGCGCGAGTTTCATTCATAGCTTCCACATAATAAGCTTGTAGGTTTCCTTTGATTTTGGTATGTCAATCAATGCTAACTCAATCCATTGAACCTATTCTTGAATAATGGGAAGATCTTTATGAAAATAATTTTTTAATGGAGTCGAGCTGATGCATCGAGTGTGATCCAAAAACTCCAAATAAGAATTATACAATTTTTGTTGTAGCTCCAGTACCTGTTCTTTCATCTCCAGCATAGATTCATCGACCATGAGACGATCATTGACCTGTAGAAAAGTGGTCGATGAAAACTTTTGATGGAAACGATCAAGCCTGGATTGTTCCTGTAGCATTAATTGATAGTTATCTTTTATTTCACTTCGGAGTGCCTGTGACTTCAGATCAAACTCTCGTTGCCAGGCCTCGGCTTCTAACTTAATTTTATAATCTCGAAACTGAAAAAGATAACGATCCTTTTGTTCACTTCCCGAATAAGGTAATTTGAAAGCCGCCCCTATAGAAAATCGTTCTCGTAATGTTTCATCATTGGAATTATTTCTCCAATTCGCTTGCAAAAAATCCAGTACATCCCATCGCTCCGCTTTTTGTTGCGATCGTTCTACTTCCAATTTTTCTTTTTCTAGTTTAAATTTTCGATGCATTAGATGACGATGCAGCTCTGATGGATCATTCGAAACTAAAGCTACAATTTGATCAGGACCAATCCATGTCGAAGAGTCTAGTGAAAGCATTTCTTTAAATCCAAAGGATGCTAATTCCCTTAACAAAGATTCCTTCTTGAGTATTAATTGGTTTTTTTTAAAGATTAATCGATCGTTCTTGTGTATGGATTGAATCCAGTCTTTGATTTCATCCTGTACCTGTAAGTGCAACAGTGATTCTAAGTATTTTATTTTTTTGTTATAAAAGCTGTCTTGAGTTAATAGGAAAGCCTCTTCGCCAAGTAAGAAATAATACTCCAATATTACTTCATATCTTTTTAGAATGGTTTTATGCAAGGCTTCATCTAGTTCCAGTTGGATATCGTTAAGGTCTAAGGATTCAAAGTTTTTTGTTGCCTTTAATGCGGACCATTTGGTACTATTTATCCTCAGGCTATATTGCTGCTGATTGGATATAAATTCTTTTGTCTCTGTTCGTAATTCTATTTTGTCAATCCAACGAAAAGCTTGAGGATGTTGAAGGCGCCATTCCATCAAAGCGAATGCGCCAGCCACTGATGGATCCTGTCGTGCTGATAAAATAATATGATTGACGGAGGTCTGTGCGGTTAAGGACACTCCAGATAAAATATAAAAAAAATAAAAGAAATATATTCTACTCATCATCTTTTATTGGTAGACAAACCAGGAAAAATCACTTTGACCTTTTCACCCTGAATCAATTTATTTTCTATTGGAATCTCGATTTGAACTTCTCTACCCCAGGATTTGATTTCTGGAATTTTTTTGAGCCGATCAGGCAATGCTGTCACTCTAGCTCCAAGGTTAAGGATTTTGCATTTAAGACGATATCCTGTCAAGGACTCTATGATCACCGAATCGATCAGGTCTATAGATCCTATATAATTTTCACTGATATAAGTAGTCACCAAGCTAGGGTGGGTGCTGTATAATTTTATTAGGCTTTGGTAAGCAGAAATCGCGTCACCAGGTTGTACATCCAGTTGGCCTACAATACCAGCCATATCAGATATCAGTACCAATCCTTTTTCCTTTTCCGCTATACGCGATAATTCTACCTTGATATTGGATTTTTTTTCGATGGTAAGATCTGGTGCGGCATTAAGTTCTTTCATCAATAATAGAATGCGTTGATTTACTTCTCCTAGGTCTAACTGTCTGGATGCATCCATCGTGTTTTTTTCCATATCGTATTTGTGAGCACTTACCGGAAGATTAGTGATTAATAGAGCTAGAGAATCAGTCGTTCTTTTTTTATCTTGCAACAATCGAACTTTTAGATTGTAATTACCTTCTATGGTGGATTTCTGATGTTCCAATCGTTGGATAGCCTGCTGGATTTGAAATCGATCTACTTTTTTATTGATATCCAATAGTCTGGTTTGAGAGGAGAGGTCTTCTTTTTTATATTGTAGATTTTGAGGATAAAAGACCATGAGTGTGTCTCCGACCTGGACCTCTTGGCCTAGTCGAACTCTGATTTCATGAATCACCACATCATCGGGTCGATTATAATTGCGAATTTGATTTTCGGCGATTCCATAACATTCTTCAAATTGTTGAAAACTAGATTTGATCTTTGGCAACAAGAAGACAATAGTGCCTATGGCCAAGATATAAACCCAATGAAAATTGTTCCACTTCATGATATTGACTGCGGTATACTTAAATTATTTTTTTATAACTTTAATTTCTTGATGTGGTGATTTTATCGTATAAATTCCTAACGGCCAATCCTGGATGGGGATGGTCTCTTTGGATATAGATTTTTGGTATATGGCATGGCCTGCTTCATCGAATATCTTTATCTTCTCAACTTTCAACATATTGGTTTCTATGGTGATGGATAAGTCAATATCGTTTGGAATTATTTTAAATTCTGATTTATCCTTTGACTCGTCGATAACAGAAATGATATTATTGTTATGATTAAATGTTGGTGATTTCAAAATAAACTTGCCTGTCCCATTGGGATGACGAGCATAAGCGGTGTCATTTGCCAGAGCTGGTAATTGCACCATATCCACTTGTTTTCCTATAGAATCCAATAATATCAAGGGTTCACCGGATGCTGAAAGCTTAAAATTGGCATGATATCCGGATTGTTTGCCATCTTCATCTGCCCAGATGATGAGATAACTATTTGCCTTTAAGATCGTACCGGAAGGAAATCGATATTTATCGAGGTTATCAGGATTGTCTGTAAGTATCCATTTTGAAATATCAATATCCGTAGAGGATTTATTAAACAATTCTATCCAATCATCGAATTCCTGGTTTTGATCTTTTACCGATTTGGAGTTAGCAGACATGATCTCATTGATCACTATGTTAATGTTTTGAGCTGCAGCCAAGTTAACGCGATAAATGTAAACATCGTGCTCCGCTCCCTGAGGAGAAAAAGTTGTAGTGCCAAGGGTATCGTCTGCGACAGCCTCTATATAATACCGGACATATATTCCATGAGGATATCCAGGAATTTCTGCCGCGTATATTCCATCTTTACTTCTTCCATCTTGATGATGACCATCATCTAGCATTTGCAGCCTGGTATAAGCACCATCGTATCCAATACCGTAATATAAATGTACTGCCTTGATCTTTTTATCTAATGCTACTTTTGCTAGTATTACTGTCTTTTGGTCCGCATCAGGCGTTTTGAATTCCTTTCCATCGGTACTATATTTTACCTCCAGGATACTAACCCCATTTTTTTTAACCTCCGGATTACTTAGAATAAATTTTCTACGGAGATTCATCCAGGATTTAATACCGTCACAACCTGACAAAAAGCGATCGTAATTGATCAGTTTGATAGGATCATTAATGACAGCTGAGTCGATTATTTTTATATAATGATCTATCCTAGGGGAGTAGACTACAGGGTTAAATAAATCTGCAACCATAGTCCTGACATGGGCCAGATAGCGTTGCCTAAGTTCTGGAATATTGAATAATTTATAACATAAAGGATATTGCCTATTGGATTCTTTTAAAAAAATATCTGAGGTATAGGATGATCCAGACATCACTGAATTAGCATCAAATTCCAATGGATTGAGTCTACCAGTTTCCTTATCATAGTAAATAAAATAATCCATCCCACCTTTTATGACATAGCTATCTTCATCTCCGAATAAAATCTCTTTGGCCAGAAACCATAAGGTTCGATCCACATCAATGATTTTACTTAGTGATTCATAGTCTTTCGCCTCATGAATTGCTTTTGTACCATGGACTAGATCCGTCCAAGGATTCGCCAGTTCGGAATGCTTTAAAGTATAATGTGCTTTATATAAAGTCGTATCATCTCCTAAATAGTTAAATGATGAAGTACCTGCTCCAAACCCGCCGTCTAGGTTTATAGTTTTTTCAGCCCTCCATCGGGTACCATCATTGTTCAAGTACCATTCTTTTATAAATTTACCATCCAAAGCCTGAATATTTGAATACAAACCAAAATTCTGACCGTTGATATATAAATTGACAAAATTGCTCTTGAGTGAAGGAGTATATTTTCTAGTAATATTTTCAAATAACACTTCTCGCATTAGGCTTTGATCTTGAATGCTATTATTTAAGTTGAGTGTTTTGTAGCCATTAATCTTTTGATTTGTGTTTTTAAAATCCAAAGAAATATTAAAAGATTTTTTGTCGTTTTTAACCCGTAGATAAGATGTACGACCACGGTATCGAACTCCAACATTTAACAAGGTATCACCAGCAAAGATCAACTTAGCCGAGACATCCTCTTTGTCAGCATAATTTCGTTTGAGTGTAGTCCTCCATGTAGTAGAGTCGAAAAACAATTCTATTTTTTTTAAAGATTGAACACTGTACAAACCCTTTACTTCTTTCACCCCTTTTTGCAATCTGAGGCCGTCATTTGAAAGGTTGTATTCATCAGGCAAGTTTTGACCACTCAAAGTCTGATACAACATAGAAAATACCAGGATCAAACTGGGTTTTATCAAGCTATTCATTTTCGTTTTCATTTCTAGACCAAATGCGGAAATTGACTTTATCATCAATCTGATGCAGATCTTGGATGAGTTTTTTTTCAGCGGTCAAGGATGCCGTTAATAGGTAAGTGATTTCCGTTTGTTGAGATTTTTCATCATGAGCAGTTTCACGGCGAAGGATTTGAAAGGTGATCCCATGATGAATAAGGAGCTCATCAATTACTTTATCATTTATCGGTGAGTTTATTGGATATCCTATACGCAACATATACCTGATTTGAGGGAGCCCATGGAGCGGAGTGATTCTAAATAGCAACGCAAGTATACTGAGTAAAGCAGTACCCATGACTGCTACATTAAACCCATACATGCCGCAGGCCATACCGACCCCTAGCGCACTAAATACAAATACGATATCTCTTTGTTGCTTTAGCGTAGTTCGGAATCGAATAATAGCCATCGCACCCAAAATGCCTAGTCCTCTTCCTATACTATCTCCTATAGCTAATACGATGATGGATGCACCGATAGAGCCTAGTACCATAGTCTGAATAAATTGGCCAAGACCTCCACGCTTAGGAGTGGTAATGTGATATACCATAGATAATACAGAGGACAACACAAATGCCATCAACAACACATAGGCTACGGACCATAATGAAGGATGCTCTGTATTAATATCTTGCAAAGAAAAATCGATCAAGTAGTTTGATTTAAAAATTCGCGAAAATAAGACTAATTTTTTAAACGTGG
>JAYSTG010000291.1:0-4125 GCA_043719965.1 Saprospiraceae bacterium
TTATGAAACTCCGGAAGCATCCATTCGATTTTCGAAATTATTACATGCTAAAGGAATTCCACACGAACTCGATGTATGGGGATATGATATGGCCCACGATTGGCCCACCTGGCGGGCTATGTTGCCCCATTATTTAGCTACTAGATTTTAGATTTATTTTTCATCCGATTTACACGATCAACTTAATTCAACATGAATAGTAGAATAGCATTCTTCACAATCCTTACATTGCTTTATGTGCTCCCTATTTATAGTCAATCCAAAAAACCCTTGGATCATACGGTATATGATGATTGGCAACGAATCGGTAATTATAAGCTCAGCAATAATGGAAACTATGTGGCATTTACCGTAGAACCTCAAGAAGGCGATGGTATGCTTTTTGTCAAAAACCTGTCTACAAACAGAGTTGATTCTTTTGCAAGAGGCTACGCTTTTGTGTTTACGGAGAGCGCCCAACATCTGGTCGCTAAGATTAAATCAAGTTTTAAAGAGATTCGGCAAGCTAAAATCGCAAAGAAAAAAACCGAAGACATGCCCAAGGATTCTCTATTGATTATAAATCTCTTTGATCAAACCACTGAGAAAATAGCTGGGGTAAAATCATTCGCAGTGCCAGAGGAAGCATCTAATGTTTTAATTTATCATTTGGAGAAAAGCCCGCTCGATACCTCTAAAAGCAAAAAAATAGAATCAAATGGAAAAGAAGGAACTCCGCTTATTATTCATTATTTGGCGGATGGTAGCAACCATAATATACCCTATGTACAAGAATATGCATTGAGTAAAAAAGGAGAGCAACTTGTCATCAAATCTAATGCTTCCAAAAATGATAGCACGCATCTAGCCGGCGTATATATATTTGAAATTGCCTCAAAAAAATTCAATAAAATAGCCAGTGGGAATATTGAAGCGAGCAAATTTTCCTGGGACGAAGCCGGCAACCAACTTGCTTTTGTTGCTACTAAAGATAGCACGACCGCGCTCGTCAAAACTTTTCATCTTCGATACTTCCAGCGCGGTATGGATAGTGCAACCATTCGCATAGATCGATTTCATACGAATATGCCTCCAGGGCAGCATGTGAGCGAACATAGCTCCGTGCGATTTAGTAAAGATGGCAATAGGCTATTTTTTGGTGCTGTGAAAATTTCGACACCAAAGGATACTTCGACGCCTGAATTTGAACAAGCCAAGGTAGATATCTGGCATTACAAGGACGATTATTTGCAACCTATGCAGTTAAAATCCCTAGAGCAGGATCTCAAAAAAAATTACCTTGCGATGATCGATGGATCAGGAACCATGATCCCCTTAGCCAACTTGGATCTTGAAAACATTACTATCTCTGATGAGGAAAATGGTCGCTTTGCGCTCGGACGCACAGACAAGGGCCAAAGAATACCGTTGCAATGGGAAGGTGATACGCGTGAAGATCTATATCTCTTCGATTTGCAACATGGTACGAAAGTGATGATCAAAGATAATCTGGATGGATATCCGTCCTTGAGCCCACATGGTAAGTATACGATATGGTATGACAATCCATTGAGACAATATTTTGTGCATCATAATGAAACAGGTACTTCGCTATCGATTACCAAAAACATCAAGTTAGCTCTTGCCGATGAAGAGAATGATAGTCCAGATGACCCTTCACCCTATGGTATGGCTGGCTGGGCTTCTGATGATCAATGGGTATATCTATATGATCGGTATGACATCTGGGCTTGTGATCCAATCGGAATCTTATCCCCTAAAATGATTACCAATGGCTATGGGAGAAAAAATAAAATAAGCCTACGGGTAGTAAGCTTGGATCCCAAACAGCGATTTTATAAGTCCAATGATACTTTATTGCTCACAGCACTTCGAGACATTGACAAAAAACGAGGCTTTTACCGTCTTCGTTTATCGAATTCCTTAGACCCTACTCTACTCTCTTTGGATGAGTACAGTTATGGTAATGTATTCAAAGCCAAACATACGCCAGTCTTGGCTTACACTAAAGGAAATTATAAGCTTAGCCCCGATGTTTATACGACTATTGATTTTAAAACGGAACTAAAACATAGCTCTACCAATCCACAGCAGAAGGGCTATAATTGGGGCACAGTGGATCTGGTCGAATGGCGCACGTTCAAAGGTCTTACTTCACAAGGATTATTATACAAACCTGAAGATTTTGATCCTACAAAAAAGTATCCCATGATCGTTTATTTCTACGAAAAACTATCAGAAGGTCGATATAATTACATTCCACCTGCCCCTACAAGATCCAGATTGGACATTTCATTTTTTGTCAGCCGAGGTTATTTAGTTTTCACTCCGGATATAGCCTATGAAATAGGTCATCCAGGCCCTAGTGCCTTTGACTATATAGTTTCGGGAGTGCGACATTTAAAGAAAAACTCCTGGGTTGATGGATCTAATATTGCCTTGCAAGGTCAATCCTGGGGAGGATATCAAGCGCTCTATATTATTACTCAGACTAATGAATTCAAAGCAGCCTGGGCCGGCGCGCCCGTGGTCAATATGTTTAGTGCCTACGGTGGCATACGTTGGGAGTCTGGTCGCAATAGGCAGATGCAGTATGAAAAATCTCAAAGCCGCATAGGCGCTACACCTTGGGCTAGACGAGACTTGTACATAGAAAACTCTCCATTCTTTTATCTCAAAAATATTAAAACTCCACTGGCTATCATGGCTAATGATGCTGATGGCGCCGTGCCTTGGTATCAAGGCATAGAGTTATTCACCGCCATGCGTCGGCTTGATAAAAAGATCTGGATGCTGACCTATAATGGTGAAGGGCATAATCTGACTGAGCGTCGTAATCAAAAAGATATTTCAATCCGTGAACAACAGTTTTTTGATCATTATCTCAAAGAAGCTGCTATACCGGAGTGGATGGATAAAGGGGTGAAGGCAGTAGATAAGGGGAGAGAGTGGGGATTGGGAGTAATAGAGGAAAAATGACTTTTGCTTATTTGACAATAAAAAGAAAATTAGATTCAAGTAATTATCCTCTAGACTATGAATGAATTAATAAGATGGTCATTGCCAATTTACTTTTTGATCTACTTTGGACTTGCTTTCGTTTTAAAAAGTTCAATAGTTGCTAAGAGAATAGGCAAAAACCCCTTGGTACTGCCTAAAGATGATACCGCTTATGGGCTCATTGGAGTCTATTTCAAACTGATGATGTTGGTCTTGTTTTTATACTTGATATTATATGCTAGTTTTCCAACATATCCAGACAAGTTTTTACCTATCACATCTTTGGATATTTTGACACTGAAATATATTGGGTTTATTAGTTTAATGATTGCACTCGCTTGGACTATCATTGCTCAAAACCACATGAGAGACTCCTGGAGGATCGGCATCGATACGGAAACGAAAACGGAATTGATTACCACAGGCCTTTTCACTATCTCTAGAAATCCGATCTTTTTTGGAATGCTATTGAGTCTCCTAGGGTTATTCCTGGTGACACCTAACGCTTTTACTGGAATATTTTTGATTTTAGGTTATACGTTGATTCAAATTCAAATTCGACTTGAAGAAGAGTTTTTATATCAACAACACGGGCAAGTTTACCTGGATTACAAGAGAAAAGTAAGGCGCTTTATTGGAGTTCACCAATCAGCCATCAGCAGCAAATGCTAAATGAGCCTAATACCTTATCATTAACTTTTTTAAAAAAATTTCCTACACTGACAAACCTCAGTTGTTAATATAAATCCATTGGAATAAAATCAGCTAGTTCGATTTTAACGACTTATACAGATTGACTTCAAAGAATATAGCCTTCATTTAAATAATACAAGTTCATCGTATTGGACGAAAATGTAATCGAATTTATCGTGGTCGTATTAGGGCTCATCCAATTAGAAAAATCAGCGGAATCATATGTTCCCTCCGAATTGGGTATTCGAACCCAATGAGCGGAGAAATTTTACGATCAATCTATCGTACATCGATCGTAGGGCAATATCATATGTCATCCTTATTGATATCTACATATTTATAATATTAAAAATTTCTATGTCTGCATAGGCTTGTTGTGCTAGGTCTATCACAGCCAAAACATTAAAGATTGCAAATAAATTTAATTCAATC
>JAYSTG010000292.1:0-4125 GCA_043719965.1 Saprospiraceae bacterium
ATTGCTGATCCAAATAAAGCACGAGAAGCAATGATATGGTCACCGGATTTTAAAAGGGCTGCAAAGATTGAAAACACTGCGGCCATTCCCGTTGCGGAGGCTATTCCAGCTTCAGCTTGTTCGAGGCTACAAAATTTTTTGACGAGTTCTTCCACGTTAGGATTGGAATATCGTGAATACACATTAGCATCAGTAACTCCGGAAAAAGCATCTGCCATCGCATCGCCTGACGGAAAAGCATAGCTTGAGGTGAGATATATGGGCGTACTGTGTTCCCCATGTAGGGTTTGGGCCATTTGTTCGCGAATGGCAAGGGTCTCGTCTTTATATTTTCGTTTCGTCATATTTTATGTATAGTATAATCATAGGTGATAGGAACCGTTTTTTTTAAGATTTGTGCTACTGAACAATATTTATCGATAGATAAAGCAATTGCTTTTGCAACCTGCTTTTCATTTAAATCACCGTAAAGATCATAGTGTGCATGTATTTTGGTGAAGAGGGCAGGGACATTTATTGGGTCACGTTCTGCATCGATCTCGACTTTGATATCTATGAGTTCTTGACGAAATTTTTTTAAAAATAAGATTATATCTATAGTACTGCATCCACCTAACGCACTGATCAGTGTTTCCATAGGACCCATACCCTTGCCAGTACCACCGACCGCAGGTTTAGCGTCCATGTCTAGAGTAGATCCATGCTCATTAGAGGCTTGAAAATGCATAGGATCACTGATGCGATTGAGTTTTATCTTCATCTAATATTGTAAAGGCTGCAAAGCTAATTGATTTATATTTTTATTTTTACCATTAGATCGTGTCTATCCATAAAATATATACTTCCGGCGAGCCCTTCTTATTAGAGGGTGGTGGCCTTTTACCTGAACTGGAAATTAATTATACAGATCGTGGTGACCGTCATCTTCCCGTGATCTGGATTTGTCATGCACTTACGGCTAATGCTGATCCTGAAGAATGGTGGCCAGGCTTAGTAGGACCTGGCAAACTCTTTGATTCTGTGCGGTATAGAGTCATTTGTGCAAATATTATTGGTTCTTGCTATGGGTCCACCGGACCTGCCAGCGAACATCCTGAGACAGGAGCTCCTTATAAAGACAAGTTTCCTTTAGTGACCATTCGTGATATGGTACATGCACATCAGCATTTACAGCATCACTTAGGGATTGAAAAAATAAAACTTTGTTTAGGCGGTTCTATGGGAGGGCAACAAGTGATGGAATGGGCCATCAGTGATCCATATCTTTTCGAGAATATAGCACTTTTGTCTTGTAATTCTCATCATTCGCCTTGGGGTATAGCTTTTAATGAGGCTCAGCGTATGGCGATAGAAGCCGGCATTGACAAGGACGGTAATATAAATCCTCTTGGACTGGAAGCAGCTAGAGGGTTGGCAATGTTATCTTACAGAAACTACATCACTTTCGATATCAGCCAATCTGAGATAGAAGATAAAATTGATGATTTTAAAGTAAGTAGTTATCAACGATATCAAGGCAAGAAGTTGAGCAGACGATTTGATGCCTTTGCTTACAAGACGCTGAGCAAAGCTATGGATAGTCATCACGTAGGTCGAGGCAGGGGAGGAGTGCCTCATGCCTTGTCATTGATAAAAGCTAAAACTGCAGTTATTGGAATTAATACAGATATGTTGTTCCCATTGTCTGAACAAAAGCTTCTAGCAAATTATATTGCAGGAGCCACTTTGGATGAGATACATTCAGATTATGGACATGATGGTTTTTTACTGGAATATGAGTCAATAGCAGGGGTATTGAAAACCAGACTTGGATTGTAAAAACTTACCCTTATTGATTTGTGTTTACTTCATTTTCGATATCAAATTTACTTGCTGTAAGTCACCCATTTGGCATCGTACGTAATAATTGCCTGCAGGTAAATCTTCTGAATTCCAATTGAAACTATGCTCACCCTTGGGAAGTATCCCTTGTTGTATGGTTCTGATCACCTGTCCCCCTGGATTGAATATTGATATCAAAGAATGTTTGCCATTTGACACTACTTTAAAATTGATGTTAGAAGTAAATGGATTGGGATAGGTACTAATAAACTTGATGCCCAGCGCAACAGTTTCTTCATGTGTAGGTGTGGTAAGGCAACCGTAAGAACTTTTAATAATTGGTAAAGTCTGATAGTTTTTGGTCAATGCTTTTTCCACATCCGATTTATTGACGCAAAACCATTGCTCGATCACACTGCCATATACGGATCGGAAATCGTACTGCATTGGAATATTATCATCCCACGTAGCTACTTTAGGAATGGTGGGATTGTTGCCCAATATATTACCTCCTTGAATCGCATTGCCAAATAATAACATAGGAGCCGCTGCTCCATGATCAGTACCACGACTTGCATTAGATATAATACGACGACCAAATTCGGATACCGTCATACCGATCACTCTATCTTGCAGCCCCAGACCTTTAAGGTCATCCATAAAAACTTTGACACCAGCAGAGATTTGTCTCCAAAGATTGTAATGTTCACCTTTAGTATGGTCTCCTTCCTCTACCTGTTTGTCATGAGTGTCGAACCCACCGATATTGATTTTATAGACACGAGTCTTGAGTCCGCCGGCTATCAGCCTAGCTACTATTTTCAATTGTTCAGCTAGAGCATTTCTTTCTGGATATTTTACTTTGTTATTAGACTTGAGGAAAGCTTCCTTCATTCGTTCACCATAGTTATTCGCTTGTTTTCGGATCAAGCGTATGTACCCTAGTTTATCACCGAATGGGGTCTTGGGTAATGGAGTTTCTATACCTTCTATCAGCCTGTTGAATGAAGCGGGATCTGCTATCGTGACACTCATGCTGGTAGCTGGGCCTTGGAAGGTCAGGGATTGGCCATAGCCGATCTCGACAGACAACGGGTCAGGCATTTTGTCATTGGGGAATCCTGCCGGAAAGTTCGGATATTCATAATTGAGATATCGACCTACCCAACCGGAGCTCAAAATCTCTTCTGCATCAGCTCCAGACATCCATATATCTGTGGACCTAAAATGAGAATAATTAGGATTGGGATACCCCACAGATTGAATTAATTTTACTCGACCTTCTTCATATAGCCCTCGCAATTCATCCATAGCAGGATGGAGACCAGTCTTGATGGTATTTTGGAGCGGTAATATTTTATTCAAAGGGATTGCAACGGAAGTTCTTGCTTTTTGATATAAATCATATTGATCTATTGGAATGAGGGTATTCAGTCCATCATTGCCTCCTTCCATTTGGATTAATATCAATACGCGGTCGCTTTCCACATTGAACCAATCAAACCAATTAGACGATGTTTTTTTTTGTAATCCGGGTAGTATAGGACTAGCCAATACACTGGAAGATGCTACTTCTAAAAAATTTCTTCTTTTCATTTTGAATTACATTAATTGGTATTCTTCCATCTGAAGAATGTATTGAAAAAAAAGTTTTAATCGATTTTCGACGGTATTTCTCGCCATGGGATTATTGGGGTTTGCTTTCCATTCATTCCAGGCCACTGTCCAATAAAAATCTGATGCTTGTCCAGATAATAATATAGTCTTGAGATGTCGTTTGACGGTGGTATCTATGGGTGTATCATACAAGTTAGACAAGACATCTTCTATCAAAAAATTAGGATCTGAAGCACGGGCATAGTTATTCACATATACTGGCCAATCGATTCTAGCAACTTTATCACCCATCTGATAGCCATACCAGACTAAAAGTTCGGAGTGGCTGCCACGCTGTTGGATGGTGTATGTGCTGATCCAAGATTTATCAAATTGTGGAAACTGATAATATGCTGGCCATCCGGATACATTCGGTGGATCACCTATATCTTGCTGAAATGAAGTCAGGAAATAATACATCACCATCTGAGCTTGGAATTTTGCTTTAAAGTCGGCTTGTGATTGTGGAAATCCCATTTTAAAATGTCTGCTGGCACCGATAGTGTAGTCCACGGGTGATTTGATTACGGCCAGCCTGATCAAAGGGTCAAAAAAGTGACTACTTGAAAATAGGGCCTCTAATACAGGTTTGATTTCAAAATTGCTGTCTTTAAATATTTTTGCCAAAGGCACAATAATATCGGTTTC
>JAYSTG010000293.1:0-1626 GCA_043719965.1 Saprospiraceae bacterium
GAACAGATTGTAATCATCAGGGTTACCAGACATTGATACGTTTTCATATGCCTCTTTGGGTTTAAAAGATTTTAAAAAAGGTTGATTTTAACAGGAATTTTATTTCCGAATATATTAGAAACAATTATTGTACCAAGTTTGGTTATTTTTATTTTAATACAAGTATAATTTATTTATAATCAATTATTTATAAGTTATAAATATATTTTATACGATAATATCGAATTGTGATTAAATGGGAATATTATTTACATTTGTCGTATGAGTGGAGATATCACTGTGGCGATCACAGGCGTGGAAGGGTACGTACCAGAGAGTATATTATCAAATAAAGATCTTGAATCCATGGTTGAAACCAATGATGCCTGGATCATGGAACGGGTAGGCATCAAAGAACGTAGAATATTAAAAGATCCTGAGAAAGCTAGTGTATTTATGGGTGCTGAAGCTGTCAAAGGCTTATTAAAAAAGACCAGTACGGATCCCGATGATATTGAATTATTGATCTGTGCGACGGTGACGGGTGACTATATCGTACCGGATAACGCAAATCAGATTTGTAAATTAGCAGGTATCAACCATGCTTATGGATTTGACCTTAATGCCGCATGTTCTGGATTTCTTTTTGCTTTAGCTACTGGAACTCAATTTGTCAAATCAGGTATGCATCGTAAAGTAATCGTGGTAGGAAGCGATAAGATGTCGACCATTACAGATTACACAGATCGCTCGACCTGTATTTTGTTTGGAGATGGTGCAGGAGCCGTATTGTTAGAACCTTCACTCAATGAATATGGAATAGAAGAGATCGCCTTATTCGGAGACGCTTCCGGTAAAGATATGTTGCGCATCAAATCAGGAGGCGCACTCAGGCCACCTTCCGCTGACACAGTAGCTAATAAAGAACACTATGTCTGGCAAGATGGTAGAGTGGTGTTTAAAGCAGCAGTCAAAGGCATGTCCGATGCTGTAAAAGCAGTCATCAACAAAGCCAGCTACCAAGCTCCTGACATTGATTGGATAGTACCACATCAAGCAAACTATAGGATCATCAAATCGGTAGCAGAAATGCTAAATTTTCCATTGGAAAAAGTAATGATCAATATCCAGAAGTATGGAAATACTACAGCTGCTACAATACCCCTTTGTCTATGGGAATATGAATCGAAGTTGAAGGAAGGAGATAAAATCATCCTCACCGCTTTTGGTGGTGGATATACTTGGGGAGCTATCTTATTGACTTGGGCCTATGACGGGAAAAAAAGGCTGTCCAACTTATAAGAAGCTCGATGCGAAAAACTTCTAATAAGCTATAAATCAATAAGATATTAATTTTATAGAATAGTAAACACTTATTCCTTTAAGCCAGGCCTTATCCTTATATTTGCGCCCCAAAAACATATTAAAAGTTATGGCTTCAACCACAGAGATTAGAAACGGGATGTGTATCACGCACAACAATGATATATGGACTGTCATTGAATTTCAACATGTAAAGAGTGCAAGAAGTGCAGCTTTCGTCCGCTCAAAACTAAAAAGTATCACGACTGGCAGATCAGTTGAATATTCCTTTCCAGCTGGTCATAAATGGGACGAAGTCCGCATGGAACGCCGTAAATATCAATT
>JAYSTG010000294.1:0-11743 GCA_043719965.1 Saprospiraceae bacterium
CATGCAAATGAAAATATCGCTGTCAGAAAATGTAGTGAACCTAATGAACAAGTGACATTTATATACGATATTCTACAATTACAAGCTAAACCTTTTACCCTTAAAAAATCTGTAGTACCCCACGCGGTTATTTTAAAAAATCAAATGGTTCGTAGTCAACCTTTTCTATCTGGTTAGCTGCAATGTGGGTTAAGCGAAAGAAATAAATCATACATCGGCCTGGAAATATTGAAAAGAGTCACCTTGATGCTGTCCGCTAATAAGCTTCTATTGCCAACCAAGCTTTCAAGTACATAATTTTCTATCCGAATAGAATGGTTAGTGCCTTCAAATTCTCGATCATTCATCAAGCCTGAATTGAATGGAACATAAGTATCCACTATCGTATAGTCCCCATTGATTGAAGTATCATTTTTGAATCTTTCAATAAAATATCCCATAGGCATTGAATCCGATCGGATCAATAGCAATCCCTGGATTCGACTTAATTCAATGACTTCTTCTTCCTTCATCCGATCCACAATCTATGCTTCGTCTTCATGGAAGAATTCATCAAGAGGGTATTTTACTTTAAATCGCCAGATTATTCAGCCTTATGGGCTTATTCTAATACTATCTTTAACCTGATTTTGTATATAGAAAATACCAAGTCCATTATAGATATTTGTGTACACCGAATTTGGAGGAAGAAATAATTTTTCTGCAGGTTCGTTTTCTTGTATTGATGCTAAATATTTAAAATAAGTAAGAGAGACTATATTGATGTTAAGATGAAAATATCCAGTATCAGGGCCATATGAAAGAAGAAATGATTTACCTGAATCAGGAGTATTATAATTTATGTAATAGCCCTTAAAGTTATTAAATTCAAAATCCCAGCTGACTTCTTTACCAGCTGCACATATAGTGTTCAGTATTAGTGGAGATGCATCCCTGCACTTATAGTTCAATGGTGAAATAGATCCACCAAAATGAATTTTATTTTTCGATAGCGAGGCTTGAATATAAGCTGGTTCTAATGGAGCAATAAATGATAAATTGTATTTTGTCGATAACACAAATTTAGAGTCTGGATCTCTCACAGTCATAGATCTTTTAATCATTAAATTTGTTGGTATAGCAGGCATAATTTCTAATGTGCTAAAAGCAATACTATTTTTCCACTTCGCCTTAATCATATATTGATGGCCTACTAAGGGGACGATGTCTAGAGTATAAATACCATTTGATAGATGTTGCAATCTAAATTGTGTACGGGATGTTGAATCTATTAAATATAATTCTCCGTCGTTAATTCTTAAAGAATCGGGTGACAAAATGAGGTAGGAGGATGAAGTCCTAGATAAAGATACTTCCAATAAATTATTAGACCATTTACCGAATATGACCAATTGCTCATCTTGCTCGTTAGGATCTAATTGAAAATCAATTCTACACGAAAAGTTGGAGAGCCCTAAAAATAGGATTAAAGTAAATAAATAACTATTACCACTCATAAGTAAAATAAATACCAGGAATAAATTGTAATGAAGTTCTTTTTTCAATGATTGTTATAAAAATAGGATCCATTTTGTTTTTTATATCTCTATATGCATTAACTGGAGAAAATTCGGTATATAAATAATTTTTGTTTAAGAATATATTATAAATGCTTATATTTAATTCCTTGACTTTTCCCGATTTTCTTTTAAATTGTTTTAAGAATCCTATATCACTTCTAAAATATGTAGGATATCTTCCATTGTTTCTTCTGGAATAAATTAATATAGCGTTATTAGAGTTAATCCCATCTTTTAGCGTGGCATAGGTAGGTGTAGTTAAGGGTCTTCCAGAGTTTAACGTTAAATTGTATTTGTAAACAGTTTTTTCACTTTTTCTATACGTAATATTTGAGTTAATGATTACTGGTCTATCGGCATCGGAAGGGAATGCCACGCCTTTATCAATCTCCTCGAATTTTCGAAAACTTTTACTTACCGTAAAGCTGGATAACATTGAAAACTTTTTATATAATATAAAGAAAGAGCTTTCTATACCCAATGATCTTCCTTTGCCGTTTTTTGCAAGTAAATCCTCCCAACTAAGTATATCATATCGTATAGCGCTTATGTCTGATCTGGTGACAGATAAACCAGAATATAATCTATAATAGAAATTAACATTTATGTAATTTTGAATTGTAGTTGATTCTGTTTCTAAACCAAATGCAAATTCTGACATTCTTTGAGGCAACAATGTCTTAGTGGCAGGGATCCAAACATCTGTTACATATCCATTGGTTGTATTTGAAATTAAATGTAAATTCTGATGGGTAATCATATATGAAGTAAATAAATTTATCCCTTTTAAACTCGAATTCATTAGCTTCAATCGTGGCTCAAATTGATTCCGACCTAAATCTTCATAACGGAAATAATTATATCTCAACCCAAAATCAATAGTATTATCAGATAATATTTCTTTTTTTATTCCTGCGTATGCGGTGTAATTTAATAAAATTATTTTACTTTGAGGTGTCAAGTTACTGTTTGTTAGAAAGTTTATTGTTGGTGCAACATTGCTTTTGATAATATCTGTCCCTAAAATCAATTTAGCACGATTAGAAAGTGAGGTAACTAACTGTGTACCAATTTTATAATCTTCAATGGAAGATTTATTTAGAAAACGATTTGGTAATTCAAGTGAATCACTCTGAGTAATTATTTGACTATTATAATTAAACTTATTATAATTAAAATTTGTAGTTAATGAAGAAGTAGAATTTATTAATGAATGCCACCTGGCAGATATCATTTCATTACTCCATTTTAATTTCCATTTATATATAGTTGGTTTTTCAAAGAATCCATTTTTCCAGTCATCTTGACCTTTGTATGCACTTAAAAACAAGCGATTATTTTTTCCAACATCTGTGTTGATTTTAAAATTAATGTCACCCATATAAAACGATAGATAAGAATTTCTGTTCCCTTTATTAAATGATTTTTCTTGCCTTTGTGTGAATAAACCCGGAAATGCCGTGCGAAAACCAATTATATATGAGGATTTTCCTTTGATGATGGGTCCTTCTGAAAAGTATGAAGCATTAATCAGTCCAAGACTAATTTTATTTGTTGCCTTAAATTTATTTCCTTCTTTTAAACTAATATCTAGAACTGAAGAGAGTCTGTTTCCGTATTGTACCGGAAAACTTCCTTTATAAAAAGTAGCTGATTTTATAGCGTTTGCATCTATAGCTGATATAAATCCGAACAAGTGGGAAGTATTATAAAGGATAGATCCGTCAACCAATACTGCGTTTTGATTAAAATCTCCCCCTCGTACACTATATTGTGTAGAGGCTTCCAATCCAGCAGATACTCCACCATACAGTTGAACACTTTTTAGTATATCGGGTTCTCCTAAAATAAAATTCATTTTTTTTAGAATTTCAGGAGTAAACTGAATTTCGGAGTGTTGTACTTTTAAAGGTCTGACATCTGTAATTAATACTTCTGGTAGAGATAAAGTAGTAAGTTCTAGTTGAACAATAGTGTCCTTTAGAATATTGAGTTTAAAAGTGTCTGAATTAAATCCCAGAGCTGAGACTATTATTTCATTATTTCCATAAATTGCTCTAATATTAAAATAACCTAAGTCATTACTATTAGTATAAGCATTATGCTTACGGATGTGTATTGTAGCATAAGGAATAAAATCACCATTTCCGGCATCCTTAACAATGCCAGAAACAGTGATATTTTGTGAAATGCAAATAGAGGTCTCAAAGAGTTTAATTATTATAAATATTACTTGAATTCCTCTCATTTAGATTCTTAATTTAACCAACAATTCTGTAAATCAGGAGTTTCGATGCAATCACCATCAAATTCAGCGAGGCAATAAATACTTATGTTTAATAATTGAGGTGCAGAGCCCGTTGTAGCAAAAGTTTCAGATATTGAACTAACTGCAAAATTTTGCTTATATACATTAAGGTTAGTTGTGGTATAACAGTTACATTCAAAACTGAATTTATAAAGATCATAAGTACCTTCAAAACTCAAATATACATTATCAGAAGCTGATACCCAGGAGCCCAAAAATCCTCTTTTAAAAAACGATGTTCTTACAGTAGAAGTAATAACACTACCTGCTGTGGTAATAAAAATTTCACTTACTGTTTTTCTAGTTGCAGTAGTGCAACCAGATTTGCGCCAAAACACTCCGTTGGTTGTTGCCCTTGATTCTAAAGTATTTTGTATTCTTTCAGAGCTGGCAATTAGTACTGTATTAACCTCTACAGTTATAGAATTTGAATTTGATTTAAAATACTCAAGCGAAGTTGATTGGTTATCATAGTATTTATTGGATAAAGATATAATTCGATCTTTACCATATTTTATAATATCATCCCCTATTATTACCATTGCATCTTTGTTTAAAATTGCCATTAAGCTATTATCAATTAAAATCGGTATTACATATTTTTCTCCATCAATTACTCTAACGTAAAGTTGATCCTTATAAGTATCTAATTGAGATTCATTAGTCATAATTCTCAACGTTCGACATAATTTCATTAATGAAATTTAGCATTGATTTAAATCCAATAAATTCTTTACCATACGAATACAACTTTTCGGGTGAATTTCTGATTTGTGACAACGCCTTATTAAAATCCTTTTGTGAATTAAACTTAAGCATTCCATTAGAAATTTGCAGTCCAAAATTGTCTCGATCGTTAGCAGCTTCCAAAGAAGTAGCTTTTTCATCATACGTAGTAGGAGCTTGGTCATATTTATTACAAGAACTCCAAAATACCAGCATTACCAAAGCCATAGAACCTATAACGGTTCTGAAATTAAAAGTTTTTATGTTGAAAAGTTTTTAATAAGTTAAAAAAATAATGTTCAGACCGGGGGATGAACAATGGCGCCTACTGTCGCCCGAGGCCCTCAAGATTAAAGTACTTTTACTTTAATACCTTCTGATGCATCGGTTGGTAAGGTATATAATGGCAATTGGTGAAACTAAATTGTATACTTTTAAAACTTTAACATGACAAATATAATATGCCCCCCCCCTATTTTATAATATATTGTGTTAAATAATTGGAATAATTGCGTGTTCAGTTATTGTAACCATATGATGAAAACTTCCTAGACTGCAATGAGTTATGGGTGAATAGAATGAAGTTGAGGAAAATTAATACTGTCATGGATGGTTACAGGAAACACCTGTAAAATTTTTTTCAATCCTGATCAATTTGGATTCATTAAGATTATGGATCGACTTCAAAGTGTCTTTAAATATTCCGCGCAAGAATAAATTTGTAGATTGGGTATAGCATCTTTTTTCAATGCTTTATACTGTGTGATGAAGCAGTCCATATTAGTAGTATTAATTATCGACTATCCTTACAATTCTAAAATTTACCTATATCTTTGGATACAAATGAATAGGCATGGAAACAACATTCGTAATCTCACCTGAAGAATTGGATGACAATTTTTTAGCTTCCCTAAAAAAATTGTTTAAACATGGTAAGCAATTACAAATTTCAGTGTCAGTTTTTGAAGATTTCAATTTGTTGCAATCAGAAACCCCACAACAACACTTGGCTCGATTAGAAAAATGCCTTGCAGATATTAAAACGGGCAAGCATATTATAACAGTCACTGACGAGCAACTGGATGAGCTTATTTTGGAAAAACTTTAAATTAAACATTGAAAAATTATATTTTTCACGAAGAGGCCTTCGAAGACTTCACCAATTGGGCTATAGTCAATAAAAACATATTTAATCGTATAGCAGAATTATTAAAAGATATTAGTTTGAACTCCATTTGCAGGCAAAGGAAAACCAGAAGCCTTAAAGTATACGCTAAAGGGTTGTTGGAGCAGGCGAATTACCGATGAGCATAGGCTAGTATATCACATATCATCTGAAGGATATATTGAAATCATTAGCTGTAAAGGTCATTACAGTTAATGCTCCTACACCGCAAAACTCTCCCCGCATCCACAGGTCCTCGAAGCATTGGGATTGTCAAAATGAAATCCTTTGCCATCTAGTCCACCAGAAAATTCAAGGACCGTATCAAATAAGTATAGGAAGCTTTTTAAATCGGTGACAACCTTGAGTCCTTTATCTTCAAAGACCTGATCATTTGGGCGGGAATCATTGTCAAAATCCATATTGTAGGAAAGACCTGAACATCCACCGCTGGTCACGCTGACGCGTACAAAATAATCATTCGTGAGTTGTTCAGTCGATATGATCTCACGAATGCGCTTTTCGGCATTATTTGAGATATGAATCATAGGATGATATTTTTAAGCAGTAGCCGTTTCTACCAATTCAGTAACAGCTATACCATTTTTAATCTGATAATCTTTGATCGCTGCTTTGATCGCATCTTCTGCTAATACTGAACAGTGGATTTTTACCGGGGGTAAAGCCAATTCTTCCACGATATCCATATTATCGATCTTCATTGCGTCATCGAGAGACTTGCCTTTGAGCCACTCTGTAGCTAATGAAGAAGAGGCGATAGCAGAGCCACAACCAAAAGTTTTAAACTTAGCATCTTTGATCATACCGGTAATCTCATCTACTTCGATCTGCAGGCGCATGACATCACCACACTCTGGAGCTCCTACCAGACCCGTACCTACATTCTTTTTGCTTTTGTCTAGAGTACCTACATTCTTAGGATGTTGAAAGTGATCTAGTACTTTTTCTGAATATGCCATGTTGAATTGAATTTATTAGTTAATGAAACAAATTTACAAATTAAAAAGTTTAATGGGCCGACCAGGAGACTTGAGTCAGATCTACACCTTCTTTATACATTTCCCAGATCGGACTAAGATCTCGCATATGATTGACACCGGCTTGAATCATTTTGATAGCAATGTCCACATCTTCCTCTGTGCTGAATCTGCCTAAGCTGAATCGCAAGGAGGAATGCGCTAAATCATCGCCAAGGCCAAGCGCTACCAATACATAGGATGGTTCTAGTGATGCCGATGTACATGCCGAACCAGACGATAAGGATATCTGTTGATTAAAAGTCATCATCAGACCCTCTCCTTCCACATGTTTAAAAGACATATTAGTCACATGAGGCATTCGATGATTAGGATCCCCATTGATATATACTTCTTCCATGGCATTTTTGAGTGTACTCTCCAGTCGATCTCGCAGGGCACTGATGCGTGCGGTGTCTGAATCCATCTCTAGACGGCAGAGTTCCGCAGCTTTGCCAAACCCAACTATACTAGGCACATTGAGTGTGCCGGATCTCATGCCACGTTCGTGACCTCCGCCATCCATTTGAGCAGTGACTTTGACTCTGGGATTCTTACGACTGACATATAAAGCGCCTACTCCTTTGGGGCCATACATTTTGTGTGCAGTAAAAGTCATGAGGTGAACACCGATTTCGCGAGGATTGACATCTATCTTACCTACAGCTTGTGTAGCATCACTCATAAATAAAATACCATGCTTCGCACAGATAGCGCCGATCTCTTTCATCGGTTGGATGACTCCGGTTTCATTATTGGCCCACATCACGGATACCAATATGGTCGTAGGTTTGATAGCAGCTTCAAGATCATCAAGGGAGATGAGTCCTTTGTTATTCACTTTAAGGTAAGTGATTTCGCCTCCCTTTTCAGCAAGGTGTTTACAAGTATCCAGGACAGCCTTATGTTCTGTGGTCACTGTAATGATATGATTGCCTTTTTTGGAATACATCTCAAACACACCTTTCAGCGCTAGATTGTCAGCTTCTGTGGCTCCGGAAGTAAAAATGATTTCTTTGGAATCAGCATGAATAAGTGCAGCTACTTGCTCTCGGGCATAGTCTACTGCTTCTTCAGCCTCCCACCCATAGGGATGACTTCGACTGGCAGCATTACCAAATTTTTCGAAAAAATAAGGTACCATAGTTTCTACTACTCTCGGATCACAAGGAGTAGTTGCATTATTATCTAAATATACACGCTTCATCTTTAGCTCTTTACGAATTACAAAGTTTTATTATCCTATTTGGATCTGGTCTAATTAAACACAAATTTACACTCAAATGGGTGAAAAAGGGGATAAAGTTTTGTAGAAAATGCTTCCTAAACAAAGGCCACAAAAAATGAGGTTTGATATTGTGTGTGATTGCAAGATGTCCTCAAGCAAAATGCCATGAGGCAACCTCGGATTGAATAACGAGGTTGGACTCGCTTGATAGGATGCGGCAGTACCTTCATACCCCTATAACACTCACCCGTTCATTTCCACAATGCATCAATATATCCAAAAACTCCCGTTTATGATCTATATCATTCCACAGTAATTTTTCAAGATTGATGACAATGACACGGATATAGGTTTCCTCTATCCATTCCAGATCTGACAATATTTCTTCGAATGCATCCAGATTATATCCAAAGTAATCCGGAATACTCAATTGCTGAGCCAGGGTGATATATCCTTTCTCCAAGGTATCACAGATATTGCCATCGATAAATATCAATCGGGTGTCATCAACACTGTAATAATTAATATGATTAGAATGCATGGTCATTTTATTTCTGTAAAGCTTTTATAATGATCTCTGGTATACCAACTTCGTCCATCACTCCCCGTGACGATTCGTTCTGCATCGCGACTTTGCCTTTGAATTTTAGGGTTGACATCCCATTCCTGATAGGTGATGACTTTATCTTGCTCATCACGCTGAGGTAATAATTTTTCACGATTGGAGAAAACTCTGCCACCCACATAATTATTCATGGCTTTATGATGGTCTTTGATATATTCCAAGACCGTGAATACTTTAGACGGGATCTTTGAATTGGTGCGTACTGGGTTTTTAGCAGGAGCAACCTCCGGCGAGCTGGTTAAACCAGGATCAGTAGGGATTTCCGTTTGCACTGGTGATGATCCTGCAGGCGTACTAATCAGAAAAGATTTAGAAATAAATATTCCGATCACCAAACCAACTAAGACTCCTAATAAAAACTGGTTATAGTTTTTAATCATGCCCAAAGATAATTAAAACTAAAAATCCATTCCTCTATGCAGCCTTACACTCCTAAGCAAGATGAAGTGCTCAAATATCTTAATGAAAGTCAAGATTGGTGTCGATCTGATCCAAGACCTCGAACAATTGACCATGTTGCCAGAGTCTTTCGGATCATCCATAATAATCCGCACCGATGTCAATCTATGGTATACAATTGCTCAGTTCAAGAAAAAATATCAAGATTGTGCAAACTTAGATATTGATATCAATAAGAATCATGGTCTTTAGACAATAACCCTTCAACCAGCAGAACCGGAAATGGACTTCAGAAGTGGAAGAACCCACGAATCTTCAACTGTTTGATACCATCAGCTGGCCTGCTGAATAATGCTATATACTATATGACAGATTTTCAATTCAATTCACTATTCATATACCGTGACATCCCCTGCCTTCAATACCTCACCCCGTGATGTATACAATACCACTTTATAAACATATACACCCGCCGAGGCTCTGGTCTGTGCGGGCTCCCACGCTCCAGTCGGATCATTGATGGTAAGGTCTTGAGCGCCATATACTACATGGCCCCACCGATCATAAATCTGAAGATCGTAAGTGCCGGCCTCTGAGCTTTGGATATAAAATTTATTATTAATACCTCCATCGGTACTATGAAGCTTGATGACATTGGGTACAAAAAAATTAGTTTTTCGATAGGTTATGAGTATGCTATCCCTATTCATACAGTTTTGTGCACTGGTTACTTCTATCCTGTATTGATGATCTTTATCGTCTGTTAATAAGGGCACAGGACAGTCTATGCAGCTTAGACCTGTCGGTGGTGACCATCTATATTGAGCCGCACCAAAATAACTTATGTTGATTGGTCGGTCCTTGATATAGTCCAGGCCCAACATGTCTTCTACATTTATAGTTGGTTTTGGATTCAATCTGATCAGGATGCTATCCATACTGATACAGCGATAGCCATCTAGGCCGGAGACTTCATATAATCCTGCTTGAAATGTACGCGCGAAATTTCGATTACCAAATGATGTAACACTTCTTTTCCATTGGACTTGATGATAGATCGTGTCTATTGAAAGTGTAATGCTATCTCCTCCGACACAAAACTCCCGATCCTGGCTGATGTTAATAGGTGGGAAAGGTGTAGTTCGAATCCGTATCTGATAGATCACACTATCACAACCTTGAGTATTAGAAATAGTTTGTGTTACCCTTCCGGTATCTCTATAGATTTGACCATTGAAAGCGAAAGTAGCGCTCAGGCATAAGACCGAATCAATACTCACTGTCATCGGTGTTACTGCATTACCCCTCAGTATTCTTACCACAGCAGTATCCAGTCCGCATATACTATCGCCCGTGATATATCTATAACTTACTGCGAGATCCAGGGCACTATCGAAATCATCTGGTGCGGATACCAATCCCGGTGTCCATCTCCCTCCAGGCTGACCACCGATTGCTCTGCTGAGCCCGGATATTTTTTTAGGTCCACAGACCACTATCGTCGTATCTCGTCCACTAAAAGGTAGGCTAGATCCTATCGTGATATAGGCTGAGACTTTAGTGCCTGCCTTGACCGCACTATAACCCTGGATCTCTATGCGGCGAGTGCCTGCACTCCGTCTACCAGGGAGGTGTTCATATCTAATATTTAATAATTCTAGACGATACACGCTATCCAGCGTATTTCGTGGTCCTTTGAGTATATAGCTGCTGTCATTGATCTTACGGAGCAAGATCCCAGGCATGGTGGTATTGAATCTTAATATTTCAAGGCCTGGATCCAGGATACCATGTACTACCAGAGTCATACTATCCAGTGGTAAAGAAGTATGGATGAAAAGGTCCGTATCTGATATAGCCCTTATGGACTCTAAGCATAAAGTCTTAGAGAGCCTATAGTCATAGGGATATAGGCCGGAGCTATTGTCTCGATCGAGGTCGAGGAGGAGGTCGCATTCGGGATCGGAGCCTAGGAATTCGGATGGTGAGAAATTCAAACCAGGAAATCCTATGGTACTATCAAACGGAAAACTACAAATAGTGTCTAGAACAAGATTATTTAATAGATCATATTGGACTATAAGGTTTTCATAAGTATTATTAATCCCAGTCGAAAGAGCTGAGGCAAAAGTAGCATTTGCCTCGCTATTTTTTCCTGCGTTAAAAATTCCATAAATAGGCAAGAGGGTTTTAAATGCTTTTTGAACATTAAAGTTCAAATCATAAACTACTATTTGCTGTATAGAAAGATCCAATGAGTAAATAAAATTATTTAAAAAAACGGCATCCGATAAATCATTTATTGTGTATGCACGCCCTAAATGTTCTATTTTAAAATCGATTAAATTAAACCTTTTAATAGTCCCATCGTACGGTGGCAAAGGCTCAGAACTTCTAATATATACTCTTCCTAAATAATCAATAAAAAAGTTTATTACATATTCCTTAAATGGTACTGGTGCTACAAAAGTTTCTGAACAGGTATTTAGATCATATTTAACAATAATCGAGCTGTCTGAAAAATCGACATCACGAATAGCATACAGGGCTCCATCCGGATGATAGGCAAAATAATATCGCCGTCTATTATTTTTTCATAAACACGACTTGATATTCGTCTTTCCAGTACAGCTTCCATACCTTCTTCAACAAAGCGCTTTTTTACCCGATCAATGGTTTTAAGGCTAACTCGAAGC
>JAYSTG010000295.1:0-4102 GCA_043719965.1 Saprospiraceae bacterium
AACTAAACCAATCATGTCCGGCTTTCTCAGCCAAAAACAGAAACAATCGTTTGACCTTTACTGATTTGCAGGCCTCTAATAATTCCTGGACTAAAGTTGGTCTAAGATCATTCAGACCCTCCATTATTTCAAAACATTCTATGAGGTCCTGTTTTTGAGGAGAAAGGTATAAGCATTCCATTAATGACCTGGCACTGCCTGATATTTTAATTGAAAATGTCTTAAGTTTATACTCGTTGATACCTAATTCGGATGGTAAAAATGAGGATTGGAGATAATTCAATTTCAAGCCCCAGTCATGGGTCTTAAACCATGCTGGTAAATTCTCTTCTGAGGTGCCAAAGATGTAAATTGTTTTAGTGTTTAATGGTAGATAATGAGATTTTCCTAGCATTGTTAATGCCGTGATACCACCGGGGTGTATCGACAATTTATATTGTTTCTGGAGTGCATATATACCTCCTTCGACTTCTACCATATCCCCAAAACGAATTAATGCACCCTTGCCAATTGACTTTAACCAATGGCTTTTCTTATATCGTTGCTGAAGATCAAGATTATAACCTTTATTTGTGAGCCATGACGAAACCATTACAGTTCCTGAGAGATGCTCATTTAGAAGTCGGTTTATTTTTTGGGTTTTTTTGGTACTCATTGTACCAAAATAACACATTTTTTAAACTTTAACGCTTAAAAAGTTTATATCTTGCTAAAAACAAGTACTCAGGGTACTTATTTTTATGATTTTTTAAACTACGACTGATCCGAAAGTCTTCATGCTTAATACGCTCAGTTATACTTATAATTTGAGTAACCAGCCAATCTTTTTCAACAAAAGATTCCTCAATGCTCTTAAGCGTAGCGATCTCAGCTAGAGTTTCTTTATCAGGCCATGGGTTCATAGGTGATTTCAGCTCCCTTGTAGCTTATTTTACGGGAGATCCTTCCCCTTGATAGCAATTCTGCATCCGGTCGATACCTGGGTGGTTTTTCCTTCATTATAGCTTCTTTCCAACCATGAAGGGGCATTTCTGATACCCAGCATGGTGAGCTCGGATTGACATCTTTTCAAATCAAATGAATTTTAGGGTCATGATCGGCAATTAGGATAATAGGAGCCAAATGATTTTGGTTTTTCTAAAAAAATATAGCCTGTAAATTATATAACTTTAATGCTGTATTTATGGGATGATATACTTAATTTAAAAAGGAAAAAGTCATGACGGTCACATTACAGAAAGTTTTTAAAAGCCTACCCAAAGACAGGCAAATTAAAATCAAACAAAAAGCCGATGAGTTGATCGACGAATATAAAACACTTCAATTGTTGAGAAAAGAGCTAGGATTGACCCAAACGGATATTGCCACAAAGCAGGGTGTGAAGCAGGTGAATATCTCAAACCTAGAGAAAAGAAACGATATGCATATTTCTACGTTAAAGAAATATGTGGAGGCGATGGGCTGTCAATTGGAGATTCGGATAAGAATGCCCAATGATCGGACGGTGAAGATTGAGAAATTGGCTACTTAAGGCTATTTAGAGGAGATACGTTGGGTTAAATCTTATTCTATACTTCCTCACCAATACTGTAAAAATTTCAAAGACAGAGACCTAAGTGGGTAGTTTTTGCCTTATCGAGTCAGATTTTTTTATATTTGCACCTCTTTAGTGGGGCCCATAGCTCAGTTGGTTAGAGCAAATGACTCATAATCATTAGGTCCTAGGTTCAAGTCCTAGTGGGCCCACGAATATTTTTATAAAGCCTTGTAAATGAATAATTTATGAGGTTTTTATATTTCTGGGGTACGGATAGGGGCACGAAAGTTGAACATTGTAACATTTTGCCAGTAATTTGTACATAACTTTCCAATTTATTATGCAGGTGCTACCTTTAAGAAGTCAATATCTATTCATGTGTATGCCAAAATGCATGTTTTGAAATTTTATGCAGCAAGCCGAAATAGGTTTTGAATGATATTCCAATGACCCCCAGAATTATACCATCTCAGATTAGCAATTTCTTGAGCTCCATTTATTGACCATCTTTGACCTGACAATTTCAATCTTTGGTGAATAACTTTTCTATGAGCTGCTTTTATGGGCCCAGAACCTATTAGCAATCCTTGTCGTCTAAATGTTTTATACATCATTCTATCTTCATGTTCTAGGTAATAATGTAAGAGATTTTCTTTAGCCATTTTGAATTCTGCATTTCTGGCTTTTAAGGAAGAAACCTGAGCTATTACTTCAACCACTTGATCATTTAGTAATAATTCCTTTTACTCTTTTAACCAAACTGACTTCATTTCTTGATCCTTAAAATGTCTATTTGCGAATAGTTCTAATTTTTCAGCAGCATGGTAATAATCTAAGATTTGCCGAGCACTGGATAATTATCTTCTACAAAGTTCCAGATCCATTTAGCGCCATCTCCTCTACTGCTTTTTGGATGGACTGAAATTTTCCTTCTCTGTCCATGCCATTTTTGTTTTGGTGATCATCAAATTTACAAATTTCCTGCATTTTGGCATACACACTATCTATTCACCGGGATTAATAGTTATATTAAACTTCTTACCTTAGGATCGGCTTAAAAATGGAAAATTTCAATAGACGCAGGTTGTTTTCTTTATTGTTTAGTTTATGCTGTGTGATTCCATTGAATGCACAGGAGGAACTTAATTTCCGGGAAGTAAAAGCTCCTGTAGGTATTTTTTCTGGATTTATAGGAGGGATGGCACAAGATAAGAACGGCTTTATCTGGCTTGCCAGCAATGGTGGCTTTATTCGATATGATGGAGACATATTCAAAAAATTTGCTCCAAAAGAAAATTCGGATTTTCGATTGGAGACCATTTACATTAACCATCATGGGAAACTCTGGCTGGCGGCCAGGGTGAATGGTTTATACTGGTATGATCCGGTCCGGGATAGCTTTATACCGTACATGAAAAAGCAAAAAATTTGAATAAAAGTAACGCGAGTGTATTAAATCAAAGTCCCACTGATCAGCGGTTCAGGGGGGAAAACGAATTTCAATTTTCTAATTACGAACCCACTGTTTCAATAGCTACAAAAAAGTTAGGTGATAAGATAACGATCTCAATAAAGGACAATGGCAATGGCATTCCTCAAAAAGTCCTGGATAAAATCTTTCAACCTTTTTTTACTACCAAGCCCACCGGACAGGGGACGGGATTAGGATTATCATTGGCTTATGAAATTGTAAAAGCGCACAGAGGTTCTATCGAAGTTAAAACAAATTATTGCCCTTTGGGCGGCCCACCTGGTGGCGAGTTGAAGGTGGAGACCCCATCTACCGACTTGTCCGTCCGTAACGAAGTGAGGGCGGAAGCAACAGCGCGGGCAGCGAAAGAGGATGAGGGAAGTGAGTTTATCATCCAAATACCAATATACTAAACGTAAACTCATGAAGACTAACCAATTATTTTTGATCTTAATAGTTTTAATAGGATTTTCCTGCACTACAAAACAGGAGGATCATAATATTGAAAATAAATTAAAACAAGATATCCTTGTTCCGGTACAAGTTACTGTTATCAACAACCTGCCCGACAGCCTGCAACCAAAAACTGTCTTTTTAGATAAAATGCCTGCACCCAAGGTGGTGATTTCCCACAGCGGCGGCATCACTAAAATGCTTCCCGTTTTACAAAACGAAAAGGGTGAAACCATTTTGGATGCCAATGGCAAACCCTATATCATGGGTGATGGAGGCAAATCAAATTTCACCAACTTTACGACTGACAACGGCCTCGCTTTGGATGCCGTCACTTGTTCGTTACTGGACAAGTTCGGGAATCTCTGGTTCGGCACTTTTGGAGGAGGTGTAAGCCGCTATGACGGCAAATCATTCAGCACTTTTACGACCGCACAGGGGCTTGCACATAATCAAGTTTGGAGCATCACCGAGGATAACACGGGGAATCTCTGGCTCGGCACATTAGGCGGAGGTGTAAGCCGCTATGACGGCAAATCCTTCATCACTTTTACCACCGCTCAGGGGCTTGCACATAATTTTGTTTATTGCATCACCGGGGATAAAACGGGAAATCTCTGGTTCGGCACTTTAGGCGGAGG
>JAYSTG010000296.1:0-4097 GCA_043719965.1 Saprospiraceae bacterium
AACCTATCCACATGAATCAAATCATTGACATTGCTTTAATACCCCAAGATTTAGATCAAGAGCCCATCATCCGATCTAAAGTCCTTGAGGCAATCGGGACATCCGCTGATGATTTAATCTATTATCGATTGCTAAAGCGATCATTAGATGCTCGAAAGTCCCCCTTATTTAGATATCGAATAGAAGTATCCTCAATACCTTTTAATGATATTCCTACCTATCGTAGTACCTATAAGGATGTGAGTAGGTCGCCCACAGTAATCATCGTAGGAGCAGGGCCTGCAGGTTATTTTGCTGCATTGGAATGTCTAGAACTTGGATTGAAACCAATTGTATTAGATCGAGGGAAAAATGTAAAAGATAGAAGAAGAGATTTGCGAGCCATACAGCAATTGCATCAAGTAAATCCGCATTCTAATTATTGTTATGGAGAAGGAGGTGCAGGTACCTATTCAGATGGTAAATTATATACTAGATCCGGTAAAAGAGGAGATATCCAAAAAGTGCTACAATTGTTCGTTGAACATGGGGCTATTCAAGATATATTGATCGATGCTCATCCTCATATTGGTTCAAACAAACTACCCGAAATCATCCAAAATATACAAGAACAGATTGTATTACATGGCGGTGAGGTACATTTTGATCAATGGGTTACTGATTTATTGATTCACGATCAGCGAATTCATGGTCTCACGACAGCACATGGTCATGAATTTATAGGTGAGGCTTGCATAATGGCTACAGGACATTCAGCTCGTGATATCTATTATCTTCTTGCCCAAAAAAACCTTAAGTTAGAACCAAAATCCTTTGCACTTGGTGTCCGAATAGAACATCCTCAGTCCATAGTGGATCAGGTACAATACCACAGTAATTTCAAAGATCCTAATCTACCGCCAGCTTCTTATTCATTGGCATGTACATTAAATGAAAGAGGAATATTTTCTTTTTGTATGTGCCCTGGCGGATTGATGGTGCCGGCAGCCACCTCACCCGGAGAGATCGTCATGAATGGCATGTCACTAAGTAGAAGAGATAGCAAATTTGCCAACGCTGGGACTGTAGTGGGTGTTCACCCAACGGATTTTAATGATTCTCAGGATCCTTTTAGTGGAATACGTTTTCAGAAAGAAATTGAACAAAGCTTATTCAATGCCGGCGATGGTAGTCAAAAAGCGCCAGGACAACGATTGACTGATTTTATGAAAGGTAAAATATCTTCAAGTTTACAAGATTCATCGTATATCCCTGGGCATTGGTCAGCCCCTATTCATGAATTATTACCAAAGCTGATCGTGGATCCACTCCGAGAAGGCATCAAAATTTTTTCTTCTAAGATGAAAGGATACTTGACGGAGGAAGCATTAGTAGTAGCGACTGAAAGCCGTACCAGTAGTCCGATCCGTATTCCTAGAAATTCATTATCTATGCATCCTCAATGTGAGGGTTTACTGCCTTGTGGCGAAGGCGCTGGTTATGCAGGAGGGATAATGTCTGCAGCAATGGATGGTCAGCACTGTGCCATAGCAGCATTCGAGTATATTCTGAATAAAAAACAAATAATATGAAAGATTGGATTGATCTCGTAGGCAGAATATTTATATCGCTGATATTTTTTTGGGAGGCATATGACTCTATAGCATATTTCGATTCCGTACAAAGGACTATGGCCAATTATGGTATGACATGGCAACCTGATGTCTTGTTAATATGCGCAATCATTGCATTGATTGTCGGGGCTTTGTTTGTTTTATTTGGTTATCGATCATCTAGTGGTGCAGTATTATTATTAATGTATTGGGTGCCTGTCACATTTATTGTGTACTCTTTTTGGAATGACCCTGTATCAGAGCGACGCTTGCAATCGATACTGTTCATGAAAAATATAGCTATTATCGGCGGCTTATTGATTGTAGTTGTTAATGGATCTGGGAGATATAGTGTCAAACGACTTATTGCAGCCAGCCGACCACCAAAGGCAAAATGGTAATTGTTCGTTCGGAATACATTTTTATTTATATCGAGGTAATATTTTGAACGGACACATAAGTTCCGTGCCAAGACTGTCTACTATAGTGAGTGTATGCATTCCAGTGGTGGTGTTTACTGCAAGTTCATGGAAGGTTTTGGTAGTTCCTATATACTGATCGTCAAGATGCCAGAATACTGGTGTCTCAGGTTGACGATGGACAAGTTTAAATACAATTTTCCCTGGATTACCATTTTGATCTTTAGGAATATATATCAAACTGTAGGGTTCAGGATGGATCATGTGCATATTGTTGTCATTTAGTTGCCCTGCGCATCGAGGATCTAACGCAGGAAGCTTTTCATATTCTGGGTGATGCATTGCATAAAAATATTCCTGAAGTGGTGATAGATTGAATATAATCTTTGACTGTATTTCATCTGAAATAGTACAGGATTGGTTCATTTGAAAGCCCGAAATTTTTGAAATAAAAATTGATTTGTGAAAGCTACAAGGCAGTGTTAAATCTTTATATCGGGTATGCATGATCGTATCTGTCATTGGACACCACTGGGAAGCTTTCATACCACTTGCATGACATATTACCATAGGTATCAGTTCATCTAAAGGAGGATCAAACCAATTTTTATCCGATGTGGACGGCAGCCTCGAAAGTACATCAAATAATATAGGAGCTGCAGTGCGTATTCCTAATAAACTGGGTCTTGCCTCACCAGAAGAATTTCCAACCCAAACGCCGATAGTATATTGAGCATTCATACCTATAGCCCAAGCATCTCTAAATCCATAACTCGTACCCGTCTTCCACGCTATCGATTGATTAGAGGTGAATGATTTCCACTGACCAAGATCATCCGGTCGTTTCAGGTTTTTCATTACTTCGACTGTCGTAAAAATACTTGCGGCGCTGTATAATATCGGTTCCGATTGAATTTTTTGAGTATAAGTAGTCTCTGATTTTGCAGATAATTTCAAAGCATGTAAATCACTGAGATCATATTGATTATTTAATGTAGCATACCTTGTTAACGTTCGACCCAGATAAGCATAGGCTCCGACCAAATCCCACAAAGAGGATTCTCCTCCTCCCAAGATCAGAGAAAGCCCATAATGACTTGGAGGCTTGTTCAGTTTTTTTAATCCCAATCTCAAAAGATCATGGTGAAATTGTTCTACACCATACTCTTTTAATAAAAGTACGAAAGGAATATTTAAGGATTGGATCAAGGCATCATCAGCAGGTATCATACCTGAAAAAGTTTGTGAAAAATTTTTTGGTTGAAAACCTTCTATAACTATGGGCACATCTTGAAGTAGGGTGGAGGGCAATATTTTACTTTGATCTAAGGCCCCTGCATAGAGGAATGGTTTTAATATGCTACCTGTACTACGCGGGGCTTGTATGTGGTCTACATGAGAGCTGTGATTCGATAGAGAAGGATTGCCGACATAGGCCATGACTTTGCCTGTACTAGTTTCTGTTAATAATATGGCTAGGTTAAAGATCTGACTTGAGGCAAAGGCCTTATAGTGCATGTTAGCTACCTCATTGATTTGATCTTGATAATTAAGGTCAATACTGGAATAAAAATTTCCATTGACCTGGTGATACTGGATGAGATGATTCATCATATGCGGCGCCTTGTTAGGTAAGCGTTTCGGTTTTTCTGGAAGTTCTTCCAGCAAGGCTAGGTTTAAAGTCATGGAATCAATTTTACGGGCCTCATGAAGTTTATAAAGAAGTTGATTTCTTTTAACTAGGAGTCGGTTTCTGTTTTTGCCAGGATTGAGGAGACTAGGACTATTAGGTAATACAGCAAGACATGCAGCTTCTGCCCAAGTAATTAAATTCGATGGTTTTTCGAAATAGCGCCAACAGGCTGCATCTAGTCCTACTATGTTACTTCCAAATGGCGCTCGTGCTGTATAATCGAGTAGAATTTGTTTCTTAGTCCATTTGACATCAAGAGCTATAGCCCAATAGATTTCTAATAACTTACTGACAATAGTTCTTGCCTTATGTTGTGATCGTCTCAATCTTATATTTTGCATGGTGATCGTACTACCGCCTCGTATTACTTTACCTGCTCTTAAGTTTTGAATG
>JAYSTG010000297.1:0-4091 GCA_043719965.1 Saprospiraceae bacterium
GGTGGAGTAAACTATAGATTGGATACCTTACAATTTAATAGCGGGTCCCTTGAAGTACTGCGCGAGGACTTAGACATTTTAAGGATTTTCGAAGATCAGGCAGGCATATTTGCTCAGTTTCCTTTGTCTACTACCCGACGATTTGAAACTACCTTATCAGGCAATTATCGTTCATTTAGACTAGATAGGTATCCTACTTATTATTCAAATGATGGGTTTTATAACTTTATTGGTTCGGACAGACGAGAACGGATTCCAATAGAACAAGACCTTATCAATATTGGAGGTTACCTCATCAAACGAACCGGTTTTTTTAATACTGGACTCGCCTATGTAGGGGACAATTCATATTTCGGAATGGCCTCGCCTATGGCTGGTCATCGATTTAGATTTGAAGTTGAAAAATATTTCAGTGGTTATAATTTCTTTGCAACGACCGCCGATTATAGAAAATATTGGTGGAAAAAACCAATCAGTATTGCCGCTAGAGTGATGCATCATGCGAGATATGGTAAGAGCGCAAGAGATTTTAACCCAATACTTATAGGTAATATGGGATTTGTCCATGGGTTTTTTTATACCCAATTGGATAAAATATCTCAGGCAACGGGTGTAGGTTTCGATCAATTGTCGGGCCAAAAATTTATGATGGGAAATCTTGAAGTCAGACTTCCATTTACTGGACCTGAACGGCTTGCATTGATCAAATCCGGCTATCTCATGTCTGAGCTGGGACTATTTGTAGATGCAGGGGTAGCTTACGATCATTTTGATGAAATCACATTTAAATCAGGCGCACGAAATGACTTTACCATTTCCAGATTTGTAGTAAGTACTGGTGTCAACCTCAGGGTCAATCTATTTGGCGCTATTATTTTAGAACCTTATTATGCGATTCCACTACTTAAAGGGGCCAAAGGAGCATTTGGGATCAATTTGATACCAGGGTGGTAATGTAGTCTGATGTATCCTAAGGTCAAAATCTGTTGTATCAGTAGCCATGAAGAAGCTAATTTAGCTTTACAGCATGGAGCAACTGCTCTAGGCTTAGTGGGTCATATGCCTAGTGGACCTGGAATCATATCTGACGAATTGATATGCTCCATAGCATCAGCTACTCCACCATCCATTAATACATTTTTATTGACCAGCCATACCCGCACCGAAGATATCATCTTACACCACCAAAGAGTACATACAGATACGATCCAGATCGTGGATGCATTGACACAAGGGGAGTATGAGGATATTCGCAAAGCTTTACCTATTGTAAAAATTGTTCAGGTCGTCCATGTGCTGGACGAAGCTGCGATCGAGACATGTCAGTCGATTTCCTCCTGGGTCGATGCCATCTTATTGGATAGTGGCAACCCTAATCTTCCAGTGAAAGAATTAGGTGGTACAGGTCGGGTACATAATTGGAGACTGAGTAGAAAAATTGTAGAAAATGTTCCTATACCATGTATTCTTGGCCGGAGGACTCAACCCAGAAAATGCGAGGAGGGCCCTGGATGAAGTGGGACCTTATGGATTAGACCTTTGCACTGGAGTAAGGACGAATGGTAAACTCGATGAGAAAAAGTTGGAATTATTTTTTAATGCTGTGTTTATTAATATTTAAAAGTAATGTATATGAAATTGAAATACGTGATGCTATTTTTATCTACAATCATGATCTCATCCTTAGATCCTCAATCAAAGGATGAAGCATTGATTAGAAATAGACTCCAGGCTCAGGTCGCAGCTTGGAACAGCGGGAATATCGATGATTATATGCGGTATTATTGGAACAGCGAAGCCTTGATGTATATCGGCAAATCAGGCATTACCTACGGATGGCAAAAAACACTTGAAAACTATAAGCTGCGATATCCAGATAAAGCAGCTATGGGTAAATTGACAGATCAAATACTTGCCGTAAAAAAATTATCTAGTCAGTATTATCGGATCATTGGTAAATGGCACTTGACCCGTTCGATCGGGGATATAGAAGGGCATTATACTTTATTGATTCATAAAATAAATGGTAAGTGGGTTATCGTGGAAGATCACACGAGTTGACGGATAAGTTTTAAGCATATGAATAAAATATATAGATCGCAGTAGATTTACTGCGATCTATATAACTCCATTATAAGGACTTGATTCGCTAGGGTTTGGTAAGCTTGATGGTCTTTATTTCATTAGGCGTTGTAATTTTTAATACATAAGTACCTGGGGCCAAATGATGCCTATCAATTCCTTTTACTTCAATTTGGTGATGACCTTTCGGTAATAGAGCATTTTGGTTGGTCAATATCTTCCCTGAAATATCCATCATTTGAAGATTCACATCGGATGGATCATTCAGATTCAGGGTTACAAATAAATTGTTCACAAATGGGTTAGGATAGGTAGTAATGTCCACCATATGGTTATCAAAAAAAGACAAATTCAGTGATCCAGTACCTCCGGTCGAGACTGCAGTCGTGCCACAACCATTCGGGTTATAGCTTTGCCCTTCGCAAATGGATAATTGATCGTATCCTGATTTTTTGGCATATTGATGAAAGCTACTATATATGGAATCCACTCCAGCTGTAATAAATCCATCGTTATTTTTGTCCTGTACAAATACTGCTTGGCAAGCATTCCCACTCATTACATAATATTCATTATAACGAAAGGTGAGGTTGGATTGGGCAAAAAAATACCCGACTACAATATTGGATAGAGAAAGGATTTCATTTTCTTCAAACACACTGTTTTGCAATCGATATACATTTAATTCTGTATATCGTTGACTTGCATTGGTAATACCATATTGATTATTGGCTCTGGCTCTCAATACAGGATCGATAATGTAATTATCTTGGATGGTATTCCATTTTGCCAAGCAGTTTTGTACCATTGAAGTGGGATGGTTACTGCCATAATACATGCCTGCGGTCAGATTGTCTCTGAATACATTATTGATGATGGTGTGCCCTCCGCTGGAGCTATTGGGTTGCTCATTCCCTACCGACAAGCCTGCTCCATTATTATACGATTCATTGTACTCAACCCTAACATTGGTCGAGCCGTCTAAATAGATGCCTGCAGAAACAGCAATAGGTGAAATATTTCTATATACAGTATTATGCATAATAAAACCATTTTTTGAAAAATTAAAAGGCGCAGTCACGGTAAAATTAATATCATCTACTAGCCACTGATAGTTTCCTGCGGCAACGATACCAATATTAGCATTGTCAAAAACTAAATTATTGGTTATGGCAAAAGAATCTACATTGCCGTTGATAGAAATAGCTTCGGCCCATCCGGTCACATTATTGTATACCGTATTGCTGTCGATGACCACATTTCTTAAGGATATATCGGTCGTGCCTAATATCACCAACGGATTAAGATTGTCGTTTGGAGCTGGGATCTTTTGTTTGACCAAGGTTCTAGTCCAGGCCAAGTCAAATATTTGATTCTTTTTAATGATAATATTGGAAGATATGCCGCTGACGATGATCCCAAAACGGGTGTCTTTAATACCTACGGATGGAGCCACATTCTGCAAAGACGAATCATTGGTCATCTTTGTCAGTTTTAATCCTTCCACACGAATGAATTTCGCATCGGTAATAGATATTAAGGCTGAAAATTTTGCAGTGATTCTACTTCCATCTACCACAGGGTTTTCACCTGGATAATTGCGTATAGTAAACCATTGATTATTCGTGCCCCGGTTTGAACCAATGAATATTCCATTGACCAACGGTTTATGGGTACCTGCACGTAGGTACACAGTTACTGGCGCATCAATCACCTTTGAAGGCACGTAAGTATAATTGATACCTGCGAATTCATTAGCTTTCTTTAATGAGCGCCAAGGTTTGGTCAATGAGCCACTTCCGGTAGTATCATGTCCTGTTAAGGCAACATAATAGTTAGAAGCAACTGGTATTACACTGGAAGAAATTAAAGCGGTTTTAGTTACACCCGTGTTGCCACCAGCATCCCTTACAAATTCGCCCCAACCAGGAGAGGAATTTCGCAGCGTATCATTTGCTAAAGTGACATTCACATTATTAACCAGATATACGGCGTGAATAAAATTGCTG
>JAYSTG010000298.1:0-4089 GCA_043719965.1 Saprospiraceae bacterium
CTTATTTTGAGATGCCAGGATAAATATTTTTATATAGAATTTTCATCATAAATTTTTAGCAATTATACCAAAACGAGTGCGTTTCCCCCTTTGGAGGGGGCTAGGGGGGTGGAGTTTATAAATTCAGCCGAAAATAAATAGGAAGATGTAATAAAAAAGAAATAGTATGACTGTAGGTACTAAAAAAACTAGTCCAAAGTTTTTAAATACTTGCAATTCTAAAAGTATCTCTACATTTTATAGTCGGGCTTTGATTCCAGAAAAATACTGAAGAATATGGTGGAAATTAACCAATATTCACAACAACGTAGAATTGTTAATGAATTTTAACTTTGTCCACCCCCAACCCCCTCCGAAGGGGGAGAAATCCGGTTTAACCCAATTTATGAATAAGTCTTTTTTAGGCAAGCTGGCATTTCAAAATTAAATTTAGCCTCCTAAATCATTTAATTTCCTTTTGATCTATAAAATCATATAAAGTGAGTTGCCTCAGTTGATAGTAGGAAATCCAAAATGATTTTAAAGCTTGGATATAAGCAAGATTGGCTTGGTCTCTTTCCTGTTGGGCGATATTCAGTTCAGTGAGGTTCACTTTACCGCTCTGGTACAGTCTGGAAGATAAAAGGTATCGTTGTTCAGCGATACTCATAGTTTGTTTTGAGATATCGATATTAGAGCGCAGCAGATCTAAGGTGTTTACTACGGTGCCGATTTCCTGGATAAACGTTTGCTCTTCCAAGTCATTATTATACTGTATTAGTTTTTGGATAGCTTTAGCAGTTTTATATCGGGCTTCTCTCCTACCCCAATCTACGAGGGGTACATCGAATCCAATGGAAAGTCGTTGTTGATTTAAAGTCGAGTTATAAAGATCACCAAAATCATCTGCAGCGTTATTATATCCAAAACTTGCCGATAGATTAATAGACTTCTTAGCAGCATTGGCACGTAACACATCACGTGCTGATTCCAAATTCTCGCGCTGAAAAGCAATAAATTCGGGTCTCAGTTTTCTGGCATAATGGATAGCAGTATCAATTTTTACCTGTAAGGATGAAACGTTTTCAGGAATATTGAGTTGGCTTTGATTATCATTTTTAATTCCTGCTTCAGTACTTAATTTTAAGAGGGCTATTTGAACATCATAGCGGGATTGATCGGAACGCTGCCTGGCTTGAATCAACTGTAATTGCAGTTGCAATATTTTTTCCTCTGTGGTCGTTCCGAGCGGGATTCTTTTTTGTTCGATCTCAGCTAAATCTTGCAGATTCTTTATGTTTAATTGGGCAATTTGGAATCGAGTTTGAGCTTCAAGGACATTAAAATAATATTCACAGATCTTAACAGCTATTTTTTGCATTTCCAGTATCTCTGCTTTTGTGGCTTCTACCAGTTTTAAGGGTTCGATTTTTTTCGCCCATTTTAGCTCATTAAACCCAAAGAGGGGTTGATCAAATCGAAGGTAAATGGGTGTACTATTATATGACTTGGATTTGCTGCTGAAATCGTCAAATCGGCTAATATCTGTGCGTAAGGACAATAATCCTCCGGTGGCCAATACTTGCTGACTCAAAGAGAACCCCAAATTCGAAAAATTTTGTTGTCGCGGCAAAAACTTAATAGTACCATCTGGTTGTCTTACATCGAAAAAGTCTTTGCTATAGGCAGGCACATTTCCGTAAAATGATACTTGGGGTCTAAGGTCACTTAAAAAACTTTGATATTGATAGAGACTGATTTCTTTTTGTGTCTGAGCCAGTTTGCTTCGCGGTGAGTTTTCTTTTGCAATTTGAATGATGGATTCCAATGTCAAAGAAGATTGACTATCTGTCGAAGGCAATAAAACGAATAGAAATTGAATAAAAAGTAAGTATTTCATGTGTTGAAAGGTATTAAAAAGATTGAAATAATATTCCAAATTAAACTGAATTAACCAATAATATATTTTGTGTATTCATATAACCAAGAACGTTTTTGAGGGTCATCTACCCTATTCTAATAAAATATTGGATTTAAAACTGGAAAAATTTTGTATAAAAATAAAGCAAAAATTAGCTTAAATTGCTTTTTATAAAAGCAGTTTATTAATTATTTTTGCCTAAATTATATAACATATGGAACATCTATACCAGATTCATCAAAACCTGATTTCCAATCTAAATTACACATTTAGAAGGAGTTATATCGATACTATTGATTGGGATGAAAGGTTAATTGGGATCAAAGGATCCAGAGGAGTAGGTAAAACGACTATGATGCTACAGCGCATCGTGGAACAGTATGGATCAGATCCAAAAGCATTATATATAAGTATGGATAATTTGATGTTGAGAGGATCAAACATTACAGAGATCGCAGCTTATCATCAAAAAAAAGGGGGTACTCATTTATTTATAGATGAAATTCATAAAGAAAAGGATTGGAGTGCACACATTAAAAATGTATATGACCTTTATCAAGATTTATGGATCGTATTTTCCGGTTCTTCTTTACTCAAAATTTATAGTGCACAAAGCGATCTGAGCCGAAGAGCGATCTCCTACGATATTTCTGGACTTTCATTTCGGGAGTTTGTTAATATTGAAGCGAAGTCATCATTCAAAGCAATTTCCTTGGAGGAGCTTTTAGGCGATCATATATCAATTGCATCTAAACTATATAAATCTATCAAAGTCCTTCCTTTATTCAAACAATATTTGGAGCATGGTTACTACCCATTTTATCTTCAAAGTAAAAAAAGCTATGCTATCAAATTGGATCAAATCATCAATACTATTATTGAAGTAGATCTCCCTACCGTTTTGAAAATAGATACGCATCAAATACAAAAAATCAAAAAACTCATTTATTACCTAGCCATAGAAGTGCCTTTTCAGCCAAACATATCTAAACTTGCTGCAAGTATAGAAGTGCCAAGAAATACCCTATATGAATATCTATATTATTTGGATCAAGCCAAGATTTTTCATTTGTTGCAAGAGGAAGGTAAAAGTTATAGCCTATTAAGTAAACCTGAAAAAATATATCTGCATAATACCAATATTCTTTATAGCCTTGCACCTTTGCAAGTAAATATAGGTACCCTGCGTGAAGTGTTTTTTTTTAATCAAGCTTCTGAAAAATATAAAGTTCATGCATCAAAATCGGGAGACTTTCTAGTGGATTCTAAATATGTATTTGAAGTAGGTGGAGTTGGTAAAACATTTAAACAAATTGCAAATCGCCCTAATAGTTTCCTTGCCTTAGACGATGACCTCACTGGGGTACCAAATAAGATACCACTTTGGATGTTTGGGTTTTTATATTGATGAATACATTATTTTCAATTATAACAAAAAAGGACTGACCATTGATTTAGTAATCAAATAGTCAGACTTCTATCCCTAGCAATATTCTTCCAAACACCTATCACTTTGTTTCCTTCTACGACCAATACTTGATCGTATAAAGCCACCGTAGGGCAGATATGGTGAGGGATGCCATACAATACATCTCCTACGGAAAAGGTATCAGCTTTGGATGTGCTTAACACCAAATGTTCTTCACTTTGACCGATTGGCTTCAAAGGTGGAGTATTCAAAAAATGTACTCTATGATGAATGTCATTTTCCGCAGCTATCGATTTATGTCCTAAATCCAGGGTGATATAATCATCTTTAGTTTTTGATATGATGCGCGTAATTACCACTGCTGCCGGTAAAAAAGTCTGTCCTTGATATAAATCGCTATATCCCTGATCCCAATAAATAAAAGTACCGGGGCTACACTGTACACTTGCTCTGCGAGCATGTATCGGGAATGTCGGCGAGCCCCCGCATATGATTTCCATTGGAATCTTTAATTCTTTCGATACAGCAACCTTTAATTGCTCGACTTGATTGAACGCGAGATCCGAGTTTTCTTTTCTTGCCGTGATATCCTGATCCCGGATATGTCCGTCGTAAGCATGAAGTCCTCGGAGATGTAGAGATGATTGTGCAAGAATATACTGAATCAAAGGCATGGCTTGATGAGGTGCTATTCCTGTCCTATGCATGCCCAGGTCTAAATCTATAAATACATGCAACTTGACCTGATATTCTAGTGCCC
>JAYSTG010000299.1:0-1618 GCA_043719965.1 Saprospiraceae bacterium
GGCTCGATTGATGTCGCAGGCTATGCGTAAGTTGACCGGTACGATAAGCCGTACAGGATGTTGTTGTATTTTCATCAATCAATTGCGTGAAAAAATCGGCGTGATGTTTGGCAATCCCGAAACCACCACCGGTGGTAATGCACTGAAATTTTATGCAAGTATCCGATTGGATATCCGTCGTCAAGGCTCTCCACTCAAAGATAAAGAAGGAAATATGATGGGTAATAATGTCAAGGTGAAAGTGGTAAAAAACAAAGTAGCCCCTCCATTTCGGATTGCCAACTTCGACATCATGTTTGGAGAGGGGATTTCTAAGAATGGTGAGATCGTAGACCTTGGTGTAGACCTTGAAATAATCCAGAAAAGTGGTTCTTGGTTTAGTTATAGTGGTTCCAAAGTAGCTCAGGGACGAGATGGAGCCAAACAGTTTATGGCTGATAATCCTGAAGTGGCTCTGGAAATTGAAACTAAAATTAGAGAAAAAGTAGCTGCAGGTGCAGCAGTACACAAAGTAGAGCCAGGAAGCGCCGAAGAATAGTTTATCCTTATTTGATATTCATTCAGGTATTGCCTTGCCTGTTTAATATATAATTGATGTTTTTTTAGTGAATTGCCGTTTTACACGGCAATTTGCATTTTAGGAGATAGCTATAGCACCCTATAAGCAGCAAAAGCCGACTGTTTTTCCCATTTAACGTTCACTCAATACAGAGCTGCTAAAGCTATCGGCAAAATAAATTAGTTTAATTAAGTATTCTCATGAGTGACTCCAGAGGAGTCAGGTTTCATTATACTGGCAAACGAAAAGTTTCAGATGACTCCAGAGGAGACAGACTTTCTAGCAAATTTTCTAGAGACGACCATAAACTTCACCATCTGAAATTTTATCCTTACTTAATTTTATTTTTATCATACACCGTATAATTACTATGATAAAACGCTTCGAAAGTTTCATGCATGCGGAGATAGGCAAGCATATCATGAGAGAGGATCATATCCCTATTATTAAGATTATATTCGATGGCTTTTTGAAGTGCATCAAGACCTTCTTTAGCCCGTTCCAAAATAGAGTAGGCACAGGCAAGATGAAAGTAGAGTTCCGGGTCTGAGGGGGTTTTGTCGAGAGCCTTATTCAAGTCTTCTATGGCTTCGTCTATTTTATACTCTTTTAGTTTCTGGAGGCCTGTTGATTTATAGTGTGTGAGTGGAGCTGATTTAGAGGTCATGGGCACAAGAATGTCTTCCAAAATCAAATTCCTGTTCTTACACAAATCGAGATATACTGCCATGCTACTATCTATTTTAGTAGTCAAGACATATCTAGCCAAAGATCCATTTTCTAGAACTGAAAAATGGTGATCGGTACCCATAATAGATGATTTTTTTGAAACGGTCTGACCATTGACCACTATGGTTTCTTCACCGAGCCAATTATTGTGAAATTCAATGATGAGGCCTTCGAGATTGAGTTTTTTATAGTACATGAGGCGATTCGGTCTCTTCGAATAATAAATTATAATCCAATGTCGTTTAGTTAAGCTAATTTACAAAGGTTTATAGTTCATTGAATAAGGTCTTTTAGGTTTGACATTTCTGGGTTCTATTCTTCCAGGTCTTA
>JAYSTG010000300.1:0-1613 GCA_043719965.1 Saprospiraceae bacterium
TGGAAATGTACCCTTAGTAGTGGATTTTACAAATACGGAACGTCCTGCAACAACATCAAGGAAGGATATATTCAACTTTATTGAAAGTGAATTGAATGAAGTTATTCCAGTGCTACCCACAGCGAAGGATAAATCTACTTATGGAAGGATGACTAAATGGGCTGCTCTTGCGATACGGTGTAAATTATATTTGAATGCGGAAGTATTTACAGGTACGCCACAATGGCAGAAAGCTATTGATGATGCTAATAACATTATTAATAATGGTGGTTATAGTTTAGAGCCGGTCTATAAAGCAAATTTTGCAATCAATAACTCAGGCTCTAAAGAAAACATTTTTGTTTATCCTTATGATAAGGTGTTTGCACAAGGTTTTAACTGGGTGGCTATGGGTCTTTCTACTGCCAGCAGATCAACTTTCAGTCTAACCTTTCAGCCATGGAATGGATACCAAACAGTGGAGGAATTTTATAATTCTTATATTGATCCAGTTCAAAATCCAGGACCGCAGGGTCCTGTTTGGAAAGGACTTACCAAAGATCTTAATAAGGATGGAATATCTGACGACATCGGTACAGTTGATTTAAGGCTGTCTAATTTTATTGTTGGTCCCCAATACAACCCAGATGGAACCAGAACACTAGATGGAGGATTTGAAGCAAATGATTTCGATGGAGCGCCACTTACCTTCACCCCACAACTAAATGAAATCTACCCTCAGGGATTGCGCCAGGCTGGTGCGCGTATTGGAAAGTATGAGTATGAAATTGGTGGAACCAATAATATGAGTAACGATTTTGTTATTTTTCGTTTAGGTGACATTATTCTTTCTCTTGCCGAAGCGAAGCATCGCCTTGGCGCAACGGCTGAAGCATTAGTTTTAGTTAATAACATTCGTAATAGATCTGGCGTTGATCCATATGTAACCCTTACTGATCAATTGCTGTATGCTGAACGAGGAAGAGAAATGTATGCTGAAATGACCCGTAGACAGGATCAAATACGGTTCGGTACGTGGGATGATGCCTGGTGGGAAAAAAAAGTTAGTGATGCCCATTATAAATTATTCCCGATACCACAACCACAACTTGATGCCAACGACAAGTTGAAGCAAAATCCTGGATATCCCGGAAAGGGAGGCTAATTGATTATTAAATTAAACAAAAAGCAAATGGCGGAAGGCTATTTGCTTTTTTTTTATTTTACTTGGAAACTAAAGATTAATTAATGTATAGAAAATCAATCAAATCATATATTATTTTGAAAAAGCCATTTCCAAAATTAAGCACCATTATTCTCGCAATCGGTACAGGTTAAATGTCATTTGTTGATATTGATTTTTATTTTTTAGACCTTTAGAATTATCAAGTTCCTGTGGGAATGCAATTTTATTTTAAGCTTTTATTAACCGTTACATTTTCTGTGTTCGGGGCCTGTGCTAATAATGAAAATAAAAACCCACCTCCATCCTCACTTTTTAATCTCCTATCATCCGATCGAACAGGAATTTACTTTGTAAACCAACTGGATTATACGGAGCAACTCAATACGTACACTTATAAAAATTTCTATAATGGAGGGGGAGTAGGGTTAGGAGATTTTAATAACGATGG
>JAYSTG010000004.1:0-6192 GCA_043719965.1 Saprospiraceae bacterium
GAGTGATGAAAACATCACCTGATTTATTATAATTTATTGAACTTTAACACATCAGTACCTTAATAGGCCCGCGCAATCACTACTCTACCTTTTGAAGGAGCACCTGTCACCATACATTTACCTGATTCTTGAGGTTGATCTATAGGTATACATCGAATGGTAGCTTTCGTTTCTTCCTTGATTCGAGCTTCAGTCTCGGCAGTACCATCCCAGTGGCAGTAATAAAGACCACCAACTTCCTCGACCTGCTGCTTGAACGATTCATAAGAATCGACATAATGCGTGTTATCCGTTTGCATTTTTTTTGCTTTAACAAATAATTGGTCTTGCATTTCCACTAATAGCTCAGCTACATAATCCCCTACTCCTTCCAGCGGGATCATCTTCTTTTCCTTGGTATCCCTTCTGGCGATTTCGACTTGATTTTGTTCCAAATCACGAGCACCTATACCTATACGTACCGGAATGCCTTTCATTTCATTTTCAGCAAATTTAAATCCAGGTCGGTTTTTTTCGTCTCGGTCATAAGACACGCTGATGCCCTTTGATTTGAGTATATTCATGATCTTCAAGCTAGCTTCATTGATAGCATCAGTGGGTTTCGGTATAGGTATGATGATTATTTGAAGTGGAGCTAGCCTAGGCGGAATGACCAATCCTTCATCATCTGAATGGGTCATGATCAAGCCCCCAACTAGTCGTGTGCTGACTCCCCAGCTCGTAGCCCAGACATATTCGTTTTGATTTTTTTCGCTTAAATATTTTACTTCAAAGGCCTTTGCAAAATTTTGACCTAAAAAATGAGAAGTACCAGCTTGGAGCGCTTTATTGTCTTGCATTAATGCCTCTATGGTATAGGTGTCTACCGCTCCGGCAAATCGCTCTGAAGTAGTTTTTCGTCCTTTGATGACTGGCATGGCCATATAATCTTCAGCAAAACGTGTGTACAACTCATGAATGAGTTCGGCTTCAGCTATAGCCTCTTCCGAGGTAGCATGTGCGGTATGGCCTTCTTGCCATAGGAATTCTGTGGTCCTCAGAAATGGACGAGTCCTCAGTTCCCATCGTACCACATTGGCCCATTGATTGATCAATAGTGGAAGGTCACGATAGCTTTTGATCCAATCTCTATAGGTATTCCAGATAATAGTCTCGCTGGTCGGTCTGACTATAAGTTCTTCTTCCAACATTGCTTCAGGGTCTACTACTACGCCTTTTCCATTTGGATTATTCATAAGACGATGGTGGGTCACTACAGCACATTCTTTGGCGAACCCTTCTACATGCTCAGCCTCTTTGCTCAAAAAGCTTTTCGGTATAAATAGTGGAAAATAGGCATTAACGTGCCCAGTATCTTTAAACATTTTATCCAACTGAGCTTGCATCTTCTCCCAGATGGCATAGCCTCTCGGCTTGATCACCATACAACCTCGTACAGCTGAATTATCGGCCAGGTCAGCTTTTTTTACAATGTCCAGATACCATTGTGCATAATTCTCTGCTCTGGGTGTTATTTCTTTAGCCATAATTTTATGTCTCCTCGTAACTTTAATGATTTCCTTGTCGTCAATCTTGTGAATGAATAATCTAGTGAAAATACGGATATTGTGTGCTCCATACATTTTAACTAACCGAATGTGTAATCTTAATTGTATTTAACACTAAATCTGGCACAAAATTAATAATTTGCATGTTGTATACAGTAAGCGTGCTTCAAGTTGCTCAAAAAAAACAACTAAATCAAAAGCAAATGAAAAAAAGCTTTAGTCTCATCCTCACAATCTGCTTGGTTTCGATCTCCTGGTCTATTCAAGCTCAGTATGATGATGTTTATTATGGTTCCGGTTTCCGTAAAAAATCAAAACCGGTCAAAACTTCATCTTATGATGCTTATGTAAGCAATAATCCTTCATCAGATGATGAATACTATCCTGGAGATCAAGAGTATGAAGACTATGATGAATCCGGAAATAATCTAAATGAATACGATTATGCCTATACCCATAGGATCCGAAGATTCCATAGACCTTTGGCAGGCCGCTCTTTTTATGATCCATTTTATTTGGATCCGTGGAATTATGATCCATATTATTATTCTTCGGACTTTGGGTTTATTACACCACAACTTGGAATAGGGTTTTATACGTTCAATGATTATAATCGATGGAACCGATGGAACCGAAACAACAGATTCAGGTATTGGGACCCTTGGGCATACAGCTATTGGTCCTACGATCCATTTTCATTCAATCGGTTCAATAATTACTACTGGGCCAGCAACTCCTGGTGTCCCTCCAGCTGGTATACCAATAGATATTACTCCAACAATAATTATTGGGGAAACTCTTATAATAATGTATATCAACCCAGATATGCCACTGATAAATCTGTGCACTTTGGCCCCCGTACTTATGGAGCTACCACCACTGGTGATCGTGGTCCTTCAAGATCATCGTCCCGTGTATTTTCAGATCCTGGGCAAAATAGGCCAGCTAACCCAGGCTTAAAAAGATCTCCTAGAGATGAAGTGAATACGACCGTTGTTCGTGAACGAAATATTGCTATCGATCGCAATAATCCATCTTCTCAGGAAGGCTTACAAGATAAAACAAGTCCTAGATCTACCTCAGATAGAGAGTCTGTTCGCGAAAGAACTCAATCCAATCCGTCTAGTCCTAAGACCTTCAGAGATTATGATAGTGGACAGTCTGATCACCCACAAAGTACCAGACCTTCACCTAGAAGTAATGAAGATTCCTATCGAGAACGCATCAGATCTAATGAGTATTCTACTCCAAGATCCACTCCTGATGAAGAATCGAGACAAAGCTCACCACGTACAGAGAGATCAAGAGAAACTCCACGAAATGAAAGCCCTCGATTTGAATCAGCGCCAAGACAAGAAAGTCCAAGATTTGAACCTCGCCAAGAGTCTCCAAGATATGAAGCTCCAAGACAGGAAAGCCCGCGATATGAGGCTCCTAGGCAAGAAAGCCCAAGACCTGTCTCGCCTCGAAAAGACAATGAAGGAGCATCCGTAAGATCCAGATCAAACTTTCCTGACCGTGTAGATTATTCCAGATCGAGTGGAAATAGTTCCTCCTCATTTGGTGGAGGCAGTAGGGGATCTTCGAGTCCCAGCTATTCTAGTCCAAGTGCAGGAAGCTCTAATGCAGGTGGTGGAAGGACTTCTCCAAGAAATCAATAAGCAATTACTTAGTACTGAATTCGATTACAAATAGTCTAGTATAAAATATAATCAATGGGTGTACTCCCAGGAATGCACCCATTTTTTATACCCAAAATTGAATTATTTAACATATTAAAATAATTATAATATGAAGAATTGGTTACCTGTAGTCTCACTCATTCTTATTTGCGAAGCGGTGACCTCCCAAAACCTAAGTGATGCACTACGATATTCGACCCAACAACCGCTAGGAAGTGCCAGATCCGTCGGAGTCGGAGGGAGTATGGGGGCCATCGGAGCAGATTTTGGTGCCATATCTGAAAACCCTGCTGGACTTGCTAGTTACCATTTTTCAGAAATCGTTTTGAGCCCCGTATTTTATCTCAATCGTATATCCAGTAGATTGGGGTCATCTGCTAATCTTTCCAGCGAAAACTATTATAGTTCAGCTGTTGACAATTTAGGTTTGGTAATAGTTCGAAAAGGATACGAAAGCTCCAATTGGAGAACAGTAAACTTTTCTATTGGATTCAATAAACTTGCAGATTTTAATAGCCAACTCTACTTTGATGGTTCGACCACAGGATCCATCACAGATCACTGGCGAGAACAAGCCTTGAATTTGGTACCAGATGACCTCTCCATCTTTGCGAGTGGCCTTGCCTATGAAACGGGTGCCATTTTTGATCTGGACAATAATAAAGTATATGAAAGTGATTTCATTTCTTTTCCCAATAAACCAGTTGGTAAAAATCAATTGATTAAAACCAGGGGCTATATGAGTGAGCTTTCCTTTGCCTTAGCCGGCAATTATAAAGATCGTGTCCTCTTGGGTGCTGCTATCGGAGTGCCCATCTTATCTTATCGAGAAAACAAGACTTATCAGGAATCAGATCCCTCAAACGCCAACCCTGCATTCGAAAGTCTTTCCTATGATGAAAATTTAAGGACTTCAGGCAGCGGGGTAAATCTTAAAATAGGGGCGATCATAAAATTACACGATATATTCAGGTTAGGCGTCTCGCTTCAAACACCAACTTTATTTGAACTCGATGATGAATACTCTACTGGACTTACATATAGTTATTTAGACAAAGGCAAAATAGAATCCTTTACAAAAGAATCACCGGATCTTGGCATCTATACCTACAACCTTATTAGTCCACTCAGAGCCAAGGCCAGTTTTGGATCAGTCATTGGCAAGAATGGATTTATAGGAGCAGGTGTAGAATATGTAAATTATGCCAGCGCTCAATTTGATTTTAATAATGAACAAAGTACTCCTGCTGATATCGAATACCAAAATGATTTGAATTCTAATATAGACCAACAATTTAAAGCAACATTCAATTATAACCTAGGGGCTGAAATTGCCATTGATGTATTGAGATTGAGAGGTGGTATCAATCTCATGGGTTCTCCCTTTGATAACGAATTCGACTTCACCAAGACCATTTGTGCAGGCATAGGTTATCGAGGCGGGAGGTTTTTTACTGACCTTGCTGTAAGAATTACTAACTATGATGACGGTTACCTTCCGTATACCACGGCCAGCAATGATGGACAATTAGTGTATAATAAACACCAGGAAAACAGGCTAGTGTTCACATTTGGTTATAAATTTTAATTTACTTCTCCTGATTTTGTTTCATAAAAAAAGCTCGAAGATGACTTCGAGCTTTTTTTATATTATTCATCAACCTATTTTATTATCGGATAGATGATCTTGGTCAACCATTTTGCAGTATCTTTTTCCGCCATAGGGTCCGTCATATATTGTTCTATGACAGGTGTTCCACTTTTTAGGCCTTTTTCTTTAATATAATCATCCAAGGCATAATGAGCTTCACCTGTTTTTTCTAATGCACCATAGTACTCGACGCATAATTCTTTACCTGCGGGTATTGTCACCGGTGTGAGTCCTGGTGCAGTGGATTTATCTTTGACAGGAGCGGCAGCCACCATATCTGTGGTGCCGGTTTTTTCATCATAGACATAAAACAATCCTGTAGGCGGGCCTGTCATTTCTAAGTTTGCCTTCTTCAGAGCAGCATTTATAGTGCCCATACTTTGATCAAAAAAGGTTGGAATATCCTGAAATGCAACAATTTTGCGTATTCCTAAAAATGAATTACCTGGAGAATCCATCTCTCTTATGTCATAACCTCTGTATTTTTTTGCCGCAGTTGATTCTACATATTTTTTGAGTTTTGCCAAGCCTTTTTCGTAATCAGGGCCTACTAGTTTTTCCATATTAAAGAAAAAGCTCATGGCATTCCAAGGAAAAGGTGTCTCGCTGTCAAAGGACCATGTGGCTTTAGTGCCATCATTTTCTTCGACTAACTTCATGCCTACTTTGGCCTGACTCGACATAGGTTCTTCCAAAACAAGGTTAGTCTCTACAAGCCCAGGTTCGATCTTCGTAATGGTCTGATTACCTTTGCCTACTTGTTTATTTCCAATCCAGCTATATTTTGAACCTACATTTCCATCTTGGCCTTCAAGTTTTACTACCATGTTAGTATCATATTCTGCCCAAGGAGACCATTTATTATATTCAGAAAATTTTGCTACTACAGCTTGGACTGAAGTCGGAGGTGCGGAAATAGAAATAGATCGTTCTAAATGTGTCTTTTTAGGAGCTACCAAGCCAAGTATTAAAAATACAGACAAAAGGGTGAGTAAAAGAATGCCAATGTACTTAAGAGCTTTCATAAAGTTTGGTTTTAGTTGATGAAGAAGAAAAATGAAAATTTGAGGTAGAGTAAGCCTCCTAAATAAAAGATAATTCCAGGAATAGAATTTGTCTGGTGGTAAAAATAATATTAACTTTTGAGTTTTTATTTATTCCGCCAATCGTTTCCAAGCAAATCGAATGGCAATCAATAATCCGATCATAATCAAGACCACTTGGGAAAATGGCATATAGGAGAATACATAGATGCGGGTTTTGTCCAAAAACCACATCATCATAAGCATCGCAGTTATCATTGTAAATAACC
>JAYSTG010000031.1:0-2282 GCA_043719965.1 Saprospiraceae bacterium
TGTATGGGGAATGATCTTAGTGTGGATCGTATACGTTGATATAATTCCTGATTTTTATTGCGCCCGGAGTGGCTATTGATGATGAATATAAATCGGTCCAAGAGGGGCAAAGATAGAAGAAGTGCCGATAGATGCAAAACGTTCAGGGTGTGGAGCAATTCATGGCGAAAGGCACTCTGCTCAAATTGTTGTACATCAAGATGGATATGGTAAAAAGTAAATTATAATTGATACGATCAACAAATCTCTGCTGATTAACGATGTGACCAGATACGATAGGCATGATCCAAGTATATCAAAAACAATTGCAATCGAGTGATGTATTGGTCAAAAGGAATCTTTTGAGTATCATTTTTAAAAAGGTTCAAGATGGTTTTCATGATTGCACCTCAACATAACCCCTACTGCTTAATGGTTATTTATAACCGCATTCTAAATATCTTTATGTCTTAAATTCCCAAATAAGTTATGAAAATCTACGTTTTCCTGTTGTTCTCTCTTTGTGTAATTTGTGGGTGCAGTCCCTCCATATCACCAGGTGGTTTAGAATCCAAAATAGAATCTGTAGAATCCAACCTCATCGCACCGGTATTTATTGAAGGTGACTCTACTTGGACCATCGAAGAGCGTATGGCTTACTATGGGGTACCCGGAGTCAGTATCGCGGTGATTAAAGACTTTAAGATAGAATGGCTAAAAGCCTATGGAATCATGGACCGAGAAACAAAAGAACCGGTGACTACGACTACTCTATTTCAAGCAGGCTCCATCAGCAAACCAGTCTCCGCGTATGCTGCTCTTAAACTGGTAGAACAAAACAAAATCTCCCTGGATAGCAATATCAATGATTATTTAAAATCCTGGAAACTCCCCGATAATGATTTTACCAAAAATAAAAAGGTAACTCTTAAACATTTATTGAGTCATTCAGCAGGTACTACCGTACATGGATTTTTAGGATACAGTCCGGATCTTCAGGTGCCATCGCTGGTGCAGGTATTGGCTGGAACTCCTCCAGCCAATTCGGCTCCGGTCCGAGTAGATAAAATACCCGGTGAGAGTTTTCGTTATTCCGGTGGAGGCACCAGTATCGCTCAATTAGCTATGACGGATATAGAAGGCAAATCATTTCCGAATATCATGCGAGATCTGATATTGACCCCATTACACATGATGAACAGTACATATGATCAACCGTTGAACGACACGATGTTGTCCAGAGCCGCCACAGGTTATCTTCCGGATGGCTCAATGACCAAAGGCAAACGACATACGTATCCGGAGATGGCAGCAGCCGGTTTATGGACTACTGCTGAAGACTTAGCTAAGTTTGCAATTAATATCATGGATACGTATAGAAGCAAAAGCAAAGCAGTGCTATCGCAAAGTATGGTCCAATCGATGCTGACTCCATACAATTCAGACTACGCTGGTCTCGGTGTATTCATTGAAAAAAAGAAAGAAGCTACTTATTTTGGCCACAATGGGTGGGATGAAGGTTTTTGTGCACTGATGAAAGCACATCGAGACAAAGGTTATGGGGTGGTGATCATGATCAACTCCAACCATCCGGATTTTATGGAGGAACTTATGCGTTCAGTCGCTCTCAGCTACTCATGGGATCAAATGGTACCAATACTAAAACCTAAAGCGATGAATCCTCAATATTTCCAGCAGATATCAGGTCGATATCGCAATGGTCAAGAACAACGCTTAGCCATATGGAGCCTCGGTAATAAAATTTTTAAAAAAAGCCTGGGCGGGGATCCGATTGAACTCATTAATTTATCGGATTCCATGTACATCAGCCGCAATGACACGAGGCCACTGCAATTCAAGTACAGCCAAAGTGGCCAATTAGAACTATTGGTCATAGATCCAGACAATGGCAAAGTCGAATCAACGTTTTCCCGGATGAAACATGATGAAATGTTGCCTTTCGAATATCTGGAAGACCAAAAGTCCGATCTCGCCCTTTCTGCATATCAGTCTTTACTCAAAACCAATCCTAAAGAACCCGCCATTCTTGAAGACAATTTAAATCGTCAAGGGTATCAACTTTTGAATTCTAATAAATTGACTTTGGCTCGAGATTTATTTAAAATCAACAGAATCCTATATCCTAAAAGTGCAAATGTATATGATAGCTATGCGGAGGCGTTGATGAAAAACAATGAATTGGAGCTGGCTAAAATCAATTATAAAAAATCATTGGCTCTGAATCCCAAAAACGATAATGCGACAAAAATGTTAAAGATGATGGCTGATGGGAAATGATTATT
>JAYSTG010000301.1:0-1612 GCA_043719965.1 Saprospiraceae bacterium
TGGAAGGTCCATCCAAAATTTAAATCGTTCAAGCTCTATGGTACATTCACTCAAGCTTTGATATTGACCGGACCTGGAAGCATAGGTATGACCACATGCTTCAATGGATCTGAAATCATTGCCAGTTGCCAAAGCAACTGCATCGATGCCATTAAAAATACCTTTGTTATGGGTGCATGCTCTATAAGGATCCACTCGTGCGATGTTGACCGCATGGTAAAATCGTTCTGCAAAAGTGAAGCTATCCATTCCTCCGGCAAACTGTCCCAATTTATTGATTGGACATTCGACCCAAGTCCGAACAAGACAATCGGGAGTATAATTGGACAAAATAGACATGATCACCTCCAGCTCTCGTTCATCTTCCTGTAATAATTTGGAGGATTTAAAAAAATCATGTAAGGAGACCGAAAATTGCTCCAATACGGTATTGATAAAATTAGCTCCCATAGAATCACAGGTTTCAAACTCTGCAAAAACTTGGTAAAGCCCTGGCTCTACTTCGGTAAATGATTTGTAATGGATGGATAATAATCCTCCACCTCTTTGGGTCATAGACCCTAGTATATATTGAGCCTCTTTGATGAGTTTCTCCCTGATAAAAGGAAACAATTCAGCCAGTCTCTCTACTGATCCTCCCCAATAAAAATGCACATGGCCTACTTTGCGCGTATCTATCACTTCAGCATGAATTCCGCCTCGGTCCATCCAAAATTTTGCTGCACTGGACGCTGCTGCAACCACGCTACTTTCTTCGATGACCATAGGTACACAGTAGGTTTTGCCATTTAAAACAAAATTGGGCACTACACCTAATGGAAGGGGGTAGTTGCTGATGGTGTTTTCACTCAGTCCATCTAACACATCCTGCTGCTTTAAATCACTATGCCAATAACTTTTGAGTTCATGCATGACCACTTCCGGGTCAGTAAAAAAATTTTCAACTAGCCATTTAATCTTCCCTAGCTTATTTAATTTTGAGAATCCCGTAATTGTTTTGTGTGCATCCATACTTTTCTTTTTCTTGATCATCTCAGTTGAAGATAAGCATAAGCAGCTTCCAATCCTTCAATTTGAGTTTTGACATATTGAGTTAAAGCCTGATAACTGTGTCGTGCAGGTTGTAAAAAACTGGAGGCTTGTCCATAAATCGCAGGATATTTTATCTTATGAATCAAATAATATCCATCTAAAAAGTCTTTGACACCACCTGAAACTATAAATTTTTTACATTTCATATTTTTTCCCAATACTTTACCAATATTATTGATGAATTCGGTCATTTCCAAAGCTGAATGTCCAATCTGGCTGAGGCAATTTAATTCTTGTTTTCGACTCGATGATTGCCTTTTTAATTCAAGGTTAGAAAAATTGGTACCTCCCAACGCAGCAAATTCAATAGCCTCCAGAGGTAGTTGCAATAAGGCTTCGAGACTTGAAGGGCCCATTCCTTGGCCTACCTCCTTTATGATAATTGGTACTTTAAGATTAAGGAGTGCAGATTGGATAGTTTCAATCGGAGGAATAAGTATAGGATCCCCTTCCGGCTGCAGTAATTCTTGTAATGGATTGACATGGATGATGAGACCATCAGCATCCAATCGGTCTATGA
>JAYSTG010000302.1:0-4066 GCA_043719965.1 Saprospiraceae bacterium
ACGGTCCCTACCTAGATTCTAAATATTTTCTAAATTAAATTATGTTTAGAAATTACATCGATTCATCTCAAACCCACTAAATATGGCGAAGAACCAAAAATGTATATAAGCAATTTCATAAAAATCAGTTACGTCTGTTTTAGTGTATTTGTATTGATACCTCGCAGTTCTACTGCGGGGTCATTCATTGTGGACTTTGAGACGCACTTAGATCCCAGGATACCCAATATCAATGTAGTCGCCCAGGATATAGGTCGGGCGATTCTCAATATTGTCAATAATGCATTCTACGCCTTATCCTCCACCGATTCAACGAACAAGGCTGCCTTATCCTCTTCCGATTCAACGGACAAGGCTGCCTTATCCTCTTCAGAGCACCCTGCTTTGGGAACGGCGGAATATAAACCGACCTTGAAACTAACGACGAAGCTCATAGAGAAGTCGCTCGCCCAAAACAATAAATCAGGTGGGCTTCAACCACCATATGTGCAAATCAATATAGCCGACAATGGTCCGGGTATAGCTCAAGGATTGATTGATAAAATTTTTCAACCTTTCTTTACGACGATCCCGATAGCTATCGGGACAACAGGTCAGGGTACCGGGTTGGGATTATCTCTAGCCTATGATATAATCCAATCCCACGGAGGCTATATCCATGTTATGTCCAATAAAAATTCGGGTACGGAATTTATTATTCAATTGCCAAGTAAGTAGTTTCAAAAAAATAATTACCAATAAACTAAAATCAACCAAAAGCCAAGATAGAGGGGTGTCTTCTCACCTTGTGATCCCGTTGGGAAAGATACCACTTGTCTCCCCATAAAGAAAAATAATTTTTTATGAATACAATAGCACAACTCATCGATGATGTTGCGCGTGCACGAAATGAATTTATTGCACTCCTAGAAAATATCGACGAGCAGCAAGCATCCTATAAGCCATCGGCTGAGGCGTGGAGTATAACAGATAATACCGAACATTTATTTTGGCAGAGCAGGGTGGTCTTTATGGCATGTGGAAGACTTTGTATGCCGTTCGCGAGGGTAAAACCTTACATACTTGAATCAGAACACAAGGGTGGAGCATTGAAAAAATTATAGCCCTAACCTGGAAGGAGAAAGAAAAAGTATCTGCTATTGCTTGGGACAATAGTCTCTTTGATCTGGGTTAAATTCACGAAAAAGCATTCAATCCTGTCACATCCATCCCGGTAATGAGCAGATGCACATCATGAGTACCTTCATAGGTCAGCACGGTTTCGAGATTCATCATATGCCGCATCACGGGATATTCATTCGTGATACCCATGCCTCCAAAGATTTGACGAGCTTCTCGAGAAATAGTCAGAGCCATATGTACATTATTTCGTTTGGCCATGGAGATTTGAGCGGGACTGGCCTTGCCCTCATTGGCTAAAGATCCTAATCGCCAGGCTAGTAATTGGGCCTTGGTAATCTCTGTGATCATTTCAGCCAATTTTTTTTGTGTAAGTTGAAACTGCCCGATTGGTTTATTAAACTGGATTCTTTCTTTGGAGTACCGTAATGCCGAATCATAACAATCTAACGCAGCTCCTATAGCTCCCCAAGCAATCCCGTATCTCGCTTTGGATAGGCAAGATAAAGGACCTTTCAACCCCTTGATCTCAGAAAAAACCTGAGCCTTGGGTACTTTCACATCTTCGAAAACTAATTCACCTGTGATCGATGCCCTTAGGGACCATTTACCATGGATTTCCGGCGCTGAAAAACCTTTGCTGTCTTTTTCTACGACCATACCCCGAATCACTCCTTCTTCATCTTTGGCCCATACTACCGCCAGATCGGCAATAGGTGAATTAGTGATCCATAGTTTTGCTCCATTGAGGATATAATGATCACCTTGATCTTTGATCCGTGTAGTCATTCCACCGGGATCAGACCCATGATCTGGTTCTGTAAGCCCGAAACATCCTATGAGTTCACCACTACCTAATTTGGGTAAATATTTCTTTTTTTGGGCCTCGCTGGCGTATTTATAGATAGGGTACATGACGAGTGAGCTTTGCACAGAGGCCATAGATCGGATACCACTATCACCTCGCTCCAGTTCCTGCATGATGACTCCATAAGCAATTTCATCCATCCCTTGTCCCCCATATTCCACTGGAAGACTGGAACCGAAAGCGCCGATCTCTGCCAAGCCTTTAAATAAATGTGTAGGACAGACTGCTCTATTGGAATAGTCTTCAATGATAGGGCTTACTTCCTTTTTGACCCAATCTCGTACGACCTGTCGTGCTAACAAATGATCCTGACTAAGCAAAGCATCCACATCATAATAATCATGGTGCTGATAACGATCTTCTTTATGATTTGATTTCATAGATATCTCTTAAGCGTGAACAAAAATAAGAATTCATTGCTCAAGGTCTGAAAATATGATTTAGTACCTTTGGGCCGAGCATGAGTAAAGACAAAATAGGGATAGAAGGGATTAAGATCTATGCGTATCACGGGTATTATGAGGAAGAGCGACAGGTCGGCAGGGAGTTTACTTTAGATATCTATATAGAGACTGATCTATCTAGGGTCAAATCATCTGATAAGTTGACAGATACCATTAATTATGATCAGATTCTTTCCATTTGCAAAGAAGAAATGGCAATTACCTCCAATCTGCTGGAACATGTAGCATCGCGGATAGGACATCGTATAAAGGCCCTGGCAACATTGCCAGTGTTCGTTACAATACGAATCAGCAAACATCACCCTGGATTACCTGTTCAGATCGATCGTTTTTTTGTAGAAATGACTATTTAATACTTTTATAACTAACTAATTCGTTAACTATCGCGTTGATAAGATTAAAATAATGAACAAATGAAAAAATTGGTGATACTAATTTCTGCTATTTTTATGTATTCATGTGCTGAATTGCAGAATATAAAATTACCTTCTTTAGGCGCTGGCCTTAGTATAGAGGAAATAGGTGGAGGCCTAAAAGAAGCCCTTAACAATGGTATCAGTAAGGGATCAGACTTATTGAGCCAAGTCGATGGCTACTATAAAAGTCCGTACAAAATATTGTTACCCGATGAAGCTACTAAGGTGATCAATAAATTAAAGTTAGTGCCAGGGTTTTCCGATTTAGAATCAAATCTGACGCTACGAGTCAATCGTGCCGCTGAATTAGCTGCTCAAAAAGCCAAACCTATATTCGTCAAAGCCATCAAAGAGATGACTTTTAAAGATGCCACGAATATCCTGATGGGAGCGGATACAGCAGCTACTGGATATCTAAGAGTACATACTTATTCTCCACTATATAGCGAATTTCAACCTATTGTACTCCAGGCACTCAATGAAGTCCATGCAGCAGACTATTGGGAAAGCGCTGTCACGGCTTACAATAAAATCCCGTTGGTAAAAAAGACGAATCCAAAGCTGGATGATTATGTGGCTACCCAGGCTTTATACGGATTGTTCCAGATGATCGCCAAAGAGGAAGTAGGAATACGTAAAGATATCAGTTTGCGTACTTCTGATCTCCTGAAAAGAGTATTCGGCAAGCAGGATAGGAAGTGATACGCGATATGATCTCTATATCAAAAAAAATAATTCAAATTAACGGGCAACTCTAACTATTTAAAAGTATAATGCAGAAGGTCCGGATGGAGGACCTTACAATGCCCGAAGCATCCAGGTGGTCTTTCATCGGTCTCTGGAAAAAGCTAAAGTAGAAGCTTATGCTACAGTGCATACACTACGGCATTCCTAGGGACCCACCTTTTAGAAGCAGGAGTGGACCTCCGGCAAATTCAATTGGCATTAGGTCGCAATTCATTAAAGACTACTGAAATTTACACGCACCTTACAGACCAACAAATTTCGATTTCGTAGTCCGATAGATAATATGGATAGCCAGAGGCGTTCGCATTTAGTTCAGATATAGACTATTTAATGCAATATGTCGTATTTTTGGATGTTGGGCGTAATGCAGCCAGCGACATCATTAAACTTTAAACAGATAGAAAATGAAGTTTAAAATCTTACTTGCCCTTCTATTTTTATCCAACTTGACA
>JAYSTG010000303.1:0-1609 GCA_043719965.1 Saprospiraceae bacterium
AATTTCTTCGAAAAAAGAGTAGGGGAGTATAAGAAGTCAGGGATCGGTACGACACGCGATACACAAGTCTTCAGCATCAATGCTGAATTTTAGATTAAAAACTACAAACTACAATAAAAAGACTAAGATTTTGATCACTACAAAATTTTAAAAAAATAAGAAAACAATATTGTCCAAAATATTAAAAGAAAACTACAACCATGAAGGTCTTAAAACGCAGCGGCAAGCAGGAAGAGGTGTCGTTTGATAAAATTACAGCTCGAATAAAAAAACTTTGCTATGGCCTCAACTCCACATTCGTCGAACCTATAGAGATTGCAAAAAGGGTCATCATGGGCCTTTATGATGGTGTCAAAACTACCGACTTGGATGTATTAGCTGCAGAGACGGCTGCCTCACTCGCTACAGTCCATCCGGATTATGCCTTGCTAGCAGCAAGGATTGCCGTATCTAATCTTCATAAAGAAACAAAAAAATCCTTTTCTGAAACGATCCATGATTTATACACCTATATAGACCCCAAGACTCAACAACCTGCAGGGCTTATCAGCAAAGAGACGCACAATATCGTCATGAAACATGCAGATACCCTGGATTCTGCCATCATCTTTGATCGGGATTATAGCTTTGATTATTTTGGATTTAAAACTCTCGATAGATCCTACTTACTACGCATGGATGGTCAAGTAGTGGAACGACCACAACATATGCTTATGCGTGCAGCAGTAGGCATACATGGAGAGGATATTAAGTCTGCTTTAGAGACTTATGAGCTCATGTCCGAAAAATGGTTTATACACGCTACCCCTACTTTATTTAATGCGGGTACACCAAAACCACAGTTATCATCATGTTTCTTACTAAGCATGACGGATGATAGTATATCAGGTATCTTCGAGACGCTGTCTCGATGTGCTCAGATATCGCAGAGTGCAGGTGGGGTAGGCCTCAGCATTCATAATATTAGGGCTCAAGGCAGTTACATCAAAGGTACTGGTGGTACGAGTAATGGCATCATCCCTATGCTCCGAGTATTCAATGATACGGCTCGTTACGTAGACCAAGGTGGTGGTAAACGTAAGGGTGCATTCGCTATTTATTTAGAACCCTGGCATGCTGATATTTTTGAATTTCTTGAATTAAAGAAAAATAATGGAAAGGAAGAAGTAAGAGCTCGCGATTTATTCTACGCGATGTGGATCTCTGATCTATTCATGGAGCGGGTCAAGACCGATAGCAACTGGTCTTTATTTTGCCCCAATGAATGTCCCGGCCTTTATGATGCCTATGGTAAAGAATTTGAAGTCTTGTATACTCAATATGAACATGCAGGCAAAGCTCGCAAAACAATTAAAGCCCAGGATCTTTGGTTTGCAATATTAGAGTCGCAAGTCGAAACCGGTACACCCTATATCTTATACAAAGACGCTGCCAATCAAAAATCAAATCAAAAAAATCTAGGCACCATCCGATCCAGCAATCTTTGCACCGAGATCATGGAATATACTTCCAAGGATGAAGTCGCAGTCTGTAATCTGGCATCATTGTCACTTCCTAAATATGTGACGACTAAAAAAGAATTTGACCATAAAAAATTGATGGAGATCAC
>JAYSTG010000304.1:0-4063 GCA_043719965.1 Saprospiraceae bacterium
AGTTAGGCAGCTAGTTCACCTCCGCTATTTATATTCAATTTCCACATTTTTCATGGTTTTCAACAAAGAAAAAAGTAGCAAAAAAGAAACACATTAATAATAATTGTAATATGATTTTTAAAATCATATTACAAAGCTAAAGGAAGGCAGGGGAGACACGCTTTAGCTTGGCATCCTATAACAATTTATTCAAGCTTTGCCAAAGTTAAAATATGACATTAGCATCTCAAAATAAGATTTAACCCCCTAACCTTAAAAGAATATTCTACGATGACATTTTTTCCTATATTCGATCTATAAAACCTTAATTGTATAACTTATGATCAATAAATCACGACTATTTACTGCAAGCTGTTTTGCGCTGATCACTACAGCATTTGCTTTTGCCATTCGGGCAGGTATCATGAATGACCTGGCCAAGGACTTTCAGCTGACCGACACACAACTAGGTTGGATCAATTTTATGGGGGCTTTTGGATTTCCGATTGCCACTTTGGTTGGAGGCCCATTGTATAATTCTTTAGGCCCCAAAAAACTCGGGTGGGTTGCATTTTTCTGCCACTTCTTAGGAATTACTTTTTCCATCCTTTCTAACAGCTTCATGCCTTTGTTTTTATCCACTTTCTTTGTAAGTTTTGCCAATGGCATGGTAGAAGCGGCGTATAATCCGATGATATCCGATATGTATGATGAAAACAAAGCGACTATGCTCAATCGATTCCATGTTTGGTTCCCTGGTGGATTGGCCATAGGATCACTGATTGCCTTATTTATTGCTAATATGGGAGGTACCTGGCAAATGAAAATAGCTTTTATGTATATTCCTTTGGCTATCTATGGTTTCCTGTTTTATGGACAACAGTTCCCTAAGACTGCTAATGAAATGGATAAAGCCAGTACTGCTTCTAATATCAAAGCGATATTTTCTTCGCCCTTATATTTATTCATGTTGGCTTGTATGGTGCTTACCGCTACCACGGAACTCGGCACTCAGTCCTGGGTAGAGCGCATATTAGGAGCTAGTGGCGCACAACCTTTGGTGGTATTGTTTTTAGTGACTGGATTGATGGCGATCGGTAGATTATTTGCAGGTCCGATCATTCATAAATTGAGTATTCCTGGTATTCTTCTTGCATCTGCTATTGTTTCCTTGATCGGTATCTATATGATGAGTACTGCTTCGGGAGGTATGGTATACTTAGCTGCCATATTGTTTGCTATCGGAGTATGTTTTTTCTGGCCCAATATGATATCTTTTATCGCTGTATATATACCTAAGACGGGTGCTTTCGGTATGTCCCTTATCGGTGGAGTAGGTATGGTAGGCCTTGCTATCTGTCAGCCCATCATCGGGAAATGGTTGGATAGCGAACGAGCCAATGCCGTAGCTAGCGGATTGACTGGTGATGCTGTAGAGTTAGCAGCAGGTCGAGGTACGTTAGATAATATTGCATGGTTCCCCGCTATATTGATCATCGCTTTTGGTTTACTGTTCATTTTTAGGAATAAATATTCGACTGGGGTGCAAGCTGCTCATTAGACGATATCCGAATTTTTTAACCCAAAAAAGTCGATAACGTTTTTTGCCCAGAGGGCTTTTGAAGTTTTCTAAAGCTCAATTTAAAACATGGATACTTAAAAACCTTGGAGTAACTTTACTTCAAGGTTTTTTTTCTTTTATTGAAGTCGTAAGCATAATATAATGATAGCATCGCTCCGGTCCTGGTACAATACAGAATATACAGAAGAAAAATATAATGCTTATTCAGGTCTAGTGACTTCAATACTGGGGGAAGCTCCTTTGTTCCATCTTGCAGAAACTCCCGTATTCATACCCAAAGCATTTAAAGAACAATTGTTGACAGCTTGTAATGATCTCATCGATACCATTACTCATCATCATTTTGTTAAAAACTCAGAAAAAGCCATTCCAACCAATCTACGGTTTGCCAATGATCCCGGATATAGTCCGATGATTGTTTTTGATTTTGGAGTATGTCAGGATGCGAAAGGTCGATTAAGTCCACAACTTATAGAAATGCAAGGCTTCCCTTCTTTATATTGTTTTCAAATAGCGCAAGCTAATGCATGTCGTGCTGTATTTCAGATTCCAGATCACCTGGACAACTTTATTGACATCAATGAAGCAGAATACATTCAACTACTTAAAAAAACAATACTTGGTGATACGCCTGTAGATGAAGTCATCTTATTGGATTATAAACCAGAAAAACAAAAAACAAAAATAGATTTTGTAGCTACCAAAAAATACTTGGCTATTGAAGCGGTCTGTGTCACTAACTTGATTCAAGAGGGTCGGCAAATTTTTTATATTAAAAATGGTAAAAAACAAAAGATTTCTCGAATTTACAATCGATTGATCTTTGATGAATTTTTTTCGATGAATATACCCGCAGTTGACCTCCGGCAAGATCTGGATGTGAGTTGGTTTCCACACCCCAATTGGTTTTGTAGAATTTCCAAGTATACTTTACCCTTTATCAAAAGTGAATTTGTACCGAAAACTACCTTTTTATCGGATTTAAAGACTATACCGGATGACCTCGATCAGTATGTGCTTAAACCGGTTTATTCCTATGCAGGAATGGGTGTCCTCATTGATGTCACGCGTGATGATATCGAATCTATCAAAGAACCTACGGAGTGGATCTTGCAGCAAAAAGTAAATTATCATCCGGTCATCCAGACGCCGGATATACCTGCCAAATGTGAAATCCGTATGATGGCCCTGTGGGAAAGCCCTGACAAAAGGCCACGTATAGTTCATAACCTGGCACGACTCAGTAAAGGTAAAATGATCGGTGTCCGATACAATGCTGATTTTAGATGGGTGGGCTCCTCTGTTTGTTTTTTTGAATCCTGATGGATATGCCTTTAATCACATTAGTGACTTCTGTTCCAGATTTGCATATGGCTAGAATATTGGCAGCAGCACGAGTGCCGCTTATTTCATTTCTTCAAAACACCAATCACTTGAATGAGATCAAATCATGGCTGGCTGGACCAGAGATCGGTGTGCAGATTGAAGATCACGAATTACCTTTACCACAAGTTGATTTTTTGATAATACATGATATTAATTATGAACAGTATGCACATGTGGATAAAAAAATATATTGGAAGACTAAAGATGCGACATGGGATAGACCTTACGCTGGTATCTTTGACGCAACATTTGCCATGCCGATAGAAAACCGAAAAGTAATTACATTTAATAAATATATTGAGGGAAATAAGAATTCAGAACAATCACTTTACTGGATTGATTACATAGAAGATGCTGTGATATTTGAACAGATCTTTCTGGCCTGAATTATTTTACATCTTGCATTTAATCCATGTACAAACGATGATATTTCGATACTTGTTTTTAGTGGGAATACTTTATTTCCATTTATATGGTTCAGCCCAGGTACACTCGATGAAAGATTCATCAGTAGTACATCCGATCGTCTACCAGCCTAGATTAAAATCCTTTATTCTTCCCACCGCATTGATAGCCCTAGGAGCATACTCCATCAAGCATACCACACTGATCAATCGATATGGGATCATGACGAGTAGAGATCGACACCTACCCAATTTTAATGTAGCTTTGGATGATTGGCTTCAGTATGCTCCGATTGCTGCAGGCTATACCTATGGAGCAACAAAGGATAAGCATAGGCTATGGCTATATACTAAGCGACTCTTACTCACTTCAATAATCAATAGTGCCCTGGTCTTGACCATAAAAAAAGAATCGCACATCCTCAGGCCGGATGGTGATGGTTATCATTCGTTTCCCAGCGGACATACTGCTAATGCTTTTGCAAATGCAACCCTATTTAGTGATCATTTTGCAAAGGGCAAACCCTGGTTGAGTGTTTTGTCCTATGCATCCGCATCTACGGTAGGAGTATTCCGTATATTAAATAATCGACACTGGGCCAGCGATGTGGTGGCAGGCGCAGGATTCGGGATATTTTCGGCAAAAATATCGCAGCTTGCATTTAAGGAGAGGAAGCGATAAAGACAGAACTACGCTGTTTGCTTAGAAATA
>JAYSTG010000305.1:0-4063 GCA_043719965.1 Saprospiraceae bacterium
TTTATTATCCAGGACCTTTATGATCTGTTTGCAGCTGGCTGTATTGGCACACCCATCCGTCACCTCCCAAGTCCTCATAAATGTCGCATTACAAGGCAATTGACCAGATAACATATCTGCAAAAGTGATCCCTATCGCCGTAGATAACATACAATTATCAGTTGCAGTTGCAAAACCTGTATTGGAAGGATTGACACTAGAATTACATGGCAGCATGGTGTCTTTTGGACAGGTAATAATAGGTTTGACATTATCAAAATAAGTTACGGTTTTACAGATCGAATCCATACAACCATCACTGGCGGTAATTTTCAAACACACTTTAAAATTGCCACAAAAACTAAACTGATGCAAGGGGTTTTGTGCTGTTGATGTGTTATTGGCTCCACTTCCAAGATCACTAAAATTCCATGAATAGATTAATGGAGCTGCACCGGTAGATTGATTAGTAAATTGTACATTTCCGCAGGGAGAAATATTCTGAAATGTAAATACTGCACTACAAGGGACTCGACATGCGTTTTGATCTTTCCAATTTAAGGATGAACTCAAAATATCTGTACCTCGTGGAATATCAAAAAAAGTAGAAGTAATATCAGGGCTATTATAAATATGCGTTCGACCCTGGATAGTAAGTGTCACATTTTTAGTCATACAACTGGTAAGCTCCATATCATTTAAATGCATGAATGCACAGACACCTCCAAATCCACCGGCCGCCGGAAGCCTACCATCCGAAAAGGCTATTTGATTGGGAGACATATACCAATAAGATCCCCCTGTATAGGAGAGTTCCCCATTATCTAAAAATCGAACCCATTCAATAGATGGTGGGCCATTTTCCACAAATCGAATAAGAACCGCTCTGCTTTTGCCATTAAAAACACCAGTACCCGTGACATACGTGCGAGCGGTTGCCGGGTTTTCCCATACCTGGCTGATCGCATTAAGCCCCGAAATGGAAACATGCCAAAGCGGGTTAAAATTAGCATCATACCGTATAAGGTATGGGGTAAAATTCCCGATAACTGCGCCTACTGCATAAAATCCGCCACCATTATTTCTGATAATATCATAATAAGAAAAAGCAAGGTTTTCGGGAGTAGCGGCATTCACCAAAATTCCGTTACCATCCACCTTAAGAATGATACCGTTCGAGCCGCCAGTATTGCCAACCAGTACAAGTTCTCCATTCGGCAATACTTCCATATCACGTACCCATTCATCGTCCGCAGCACTTTCAAATTTTCGTTTCCAATTAATAGCGCCGGCGGCATTGACATTAAGTAAGACGACATCATCCCAGGTAGGACTAGGATTACCTGGATCATTCTGAGCCCCTAATACATAATATATGAAATTTTGTGCTACAGGAGTGCGCACTATTCGTGTAAAAAAATCCCTGCCCGGCACATCATAGGATCTTACCCAGGTAAATGCACCTGCTGCAGTGATAAGTCCCATCAAACTTTTTGCCGTAGCATCCGCGGGTAAGGTGTATCCTACTAGCATGAGTTCACCGGCCGGAGTCAATACCCCATCCGCCCATTCAGATGCAATGTTGAGGCTTACTGTCCACATATGCTGGCCAGCAGCATTGAGTCGGGTTACGGATGCCTTGTTTGCGGTGTTGGCAGTAGTTTGACTTCGCCCCAATACGTAATAGTTGTTGCCACTTCGAATGACTTTGTTAAAAGATTCGTCCAGATTATTGCCATACTCTTTGGTAAATTGAGCCTGACTCTTTATAGAAAAAAATAAAAAACAAAAAATCATTGCCATTATAGGGCAAAGGGTTTTGGAATAAAAAGTTTTCATGGTATAAAGCATTAATTGATAAATAAATTTGAACTGGCAATCAATTTTTGTTGATCTTCATTTCATATCACTATATGTAAAGATATGGTCCATTATGACCGAAAGAGGTCATTACATGAGAATCGGTAGTCACGAGGTGCGATTCGGTATTAAACTCTAATAAAATAGGAGTCTATGGATAAATTGGCAATGAAATAAAGATAATTAAATAGGGCCTGCGAATTCAAATATCACAGGATGGGTATTACTATATTGACCTTAGTCCCTTCGATTTCTCCCGTAGCACTGATCACTGGAGCCATCGAAAAAGCTTCTTCAATGGATAAGATAGCCAGTCTATTCTTAGTCAGGGTCATACCGACAGATTTATGACCTGAACTATCTATGGACCTTTTTTCCCGTGAAAATCCAGGGCCATTATCGGTTACTGACGCATGTATGCCACTTTCATGCGGAATAAATGAGACAAGAATCTTGCCTCCTTCCTGTTTATTTTTCATTCCATGCAACAATGCATTTTCTACAAAAGGCTGGATCAATAATGGCGGGAAATATATATCATCCTTTTCTAAATTAGGATCTACTGTGATCTGATATGTAAACCTATCACCGAAACGAAGTCTTTCCAATCCCAAATAGTTATCGAGCATATCTATCTCGTCTTGTAAGCTATGTTTCCCATCCACCGAGCTATGCAAGGCCAATCGTATCAATCTGGAGAAATTGCCCAGGTATTTTGAAGCCGATGCCGCGTCATGCTCATTAATAAACTGTTGAATACTGCTAAGGCAATTAAAGATAAAATGGGGATTCATTTGAGCCCGAAGAGCAGCAGCTTCCAGGTCTTTAAATTTTTGTTCTGTTTTTTGATTTTCAAGTTCTTTTTTGCGTCTTTTATTGGTAAAATATAAAGCAAAGCTAAAACCACCCAATACTAATAAAAGTGACAAACCTGGAACGAACCAGGATGACTGATAAAAATGAGCTTTTACTTGAATTGATATCGTTTTTTCCACACCTGGTGCAGGAAATGCCCTTAAATGTAGTTTATAGTTTCCCTTCGGCAATCTTCCAAATCGAATCTGATGCTGATTAGATGGGTTTTGCCAGGTCTGCTCATAACCTTCAAGCCAAGTTTGAAACTGATTAAACTCAGGGGCATAATAATCGGGGCACATGATATCAAAGCCAAAATATTGATCATCGGGCTCTAAGATGACTTTGTCCGAAATATTCAAACATGATGAGTAATTGAATTCTTTGCCCGATTTATAATCAAACCTAAAAAACCTGGATATGGACAAAATATCGTCCGATTTGTATTTTCTCAGATGATCCAAAGAAATAAAGCTAAGCCCATTAATCCCTCCGAAATAATATTTTTCATTATTACTCTTAAATGCAGAAAAACGGTTAAACTCATTATGCGCTAAACCATCATTTTGATAAAAATTAACTGCCTTACCTGTTTGGAGATTGAGAAGGCTCAATCCAGACCTGGTAGTTAAAAATACTTCATCAACACTTGTAGGGATTATGGCCTCTATATAATTGTGTGAGATTCCATTCATTTCCTTGGTATAGTGTTTAATATATTTTAATGTTCTGGTATCCAGGATAAATAGTCCTACTTCAGAACCAACAAGCAATTGATCGTTAGCTGGCAATAAACTCAATGAAATTTTATATTTATTGTCATATGTACTATCCCTTGTTTCGTGATTCACTTTACGTATTGCTCCAGTATTGAGGAAATAAACATATAAGCCTGACTCAGACCCTACCCATACCCTATCATTTTTATCTAATAAAATATCTGTAGGTTTATTTAAGGTTGTCGGACGATAGATAGCTCGCCAGGCATAGTCTCTTGTGTCAAAGGTCCAGATCATTAAAGTATCTACCTTCGAATCATATCCAAAATATATCAATCGGTTGGAATCTAAAACTTCAAAATCGCGTATTCTAAATGTGGGTAAAGGTAAATCATGGTAATAAAATTTTTCAGTGACTATGTTTAAATTGTAGATCTGCCTCATGGTATTAGTTACAGTGCGTACACCCCAAAGATTATCGCCCATTATTTTAATAGTTCCAGGTGTAGCCAAGTCATACATTGAAGTTTTATATGTTTTTAGTATGGTATCAGAGTCCAAACTCATTTTATACAGGCTATTTCCATCTTCGGCAATGAAAAGATTACCTTCCTCATCTTCAGCCATACCTCTTAACACGTGACCAAATG
>JAYSTG010000306.1:0-1605 GCA_043719965.1 Saprospiraceae bacterium
AATAAAAACTATTCCAGGGTAAGTTCTTTTTGATGCGCTTACCATCAGGTTTTTATCACAGAAACTAACCTGATACCCAAATTGTCCATAGGTCGATGGAACCGGGGAGCGTAACTCCTGGTGAAATTCAAATTTATCCTTATTAAGTGCATAAACTCCGATAGCCCCAATATTTTGACTTGTTATTCTGCCTGTACTATTTTTCTCATAAGCGCCTGGGGAGTATACAAATATTGTACTGTCTGCTATCCAAACTCTGGAGCCAAAGAACTCATTTTCATAGTCGTATCTTCCCGAAAGGGTTTGAATTAATTCATATTGCCCATTATTTTGTTTATAAATGTACACCTTACCATTACCAAAATATTGTACATATGATTTTGCATTCCATGCAGGTGCCCCTACAATCAAATACTGATCATTGATGGCTACTGATCCTCCAAAATTCTGTAAAGGAAAATTATCAGGAAGAATAATTTTTTGATTGAGTTTCCAGGTTTTTTCCTTTTTATATACCTCTACAATTCCATTCTTATCCAAGGCATTTACATGCAAATAATTACTTACGGCTAATATATTTCCATAATGGGAAATATAACTATGATCGAACCTTATTTGATTATTATCAGCAATGGTATCTGTGATATTGTACTGAGCCTTGATATTCGGAAGAAATATAAATATCAAAAAACATATCCTTAATACCAAAAATAAACTTGAGTTGGAAACTAATTTTAGCCTGAGGCAAATGAAAGTCTGGTACATAGGTCAAAAGTAAGAAAGTGTGAATTGAAGATAAGGAAAATCGTTCACTTTTTAGAAGAGAATCATGATTCATTATTATCCCCATCCGGATAAAACAATTCTAATTCGTGCTGACATTCCAGTATTGTTTTATCCTTAAAGTTTATTCTTGCATAGATTGTAAATCCCCCCCAGCCCGATGTCTCAAGTTTGAATTTATTTGATCTGGAAGTGATCGTCCTGACAGGATTGAGGAAGGTCTCATGCAAATTATAAATTACGCTCTCAATTTTGTCTAGATTAGGTTCTGTAGCCTCGATCCACACACTCCAATCCCAATAGTCATCACCTGTATAGGTAGCATCTTGGGCTATTTTATATTTGCCTTTTGATTTGTTCTTTTTAAAATCCATGAGGTACATAAAAATTAATCTTTTTGAAGTTGAACATTCATTAATCCTACAGAAACAAACTCTGAACTCCAGCTGCCACCATTGTAATCAACATTTACCTGTACCTGGCACAGTTCACTGGGTATTTGTTTTATTAAGAGACCAAATCCGCCTTGAAATCGGATTAGATTAGTTTCTTCTGGTTTGTATTCCTTGCCATTGTGTAAAAACCTGTATGAACATTTAGCAAATTTATATTGTGATCGCATCACATCGGAAAACTCTGGTGGCAATAACATAAAAGTTTTATAGGCGAACTTAGACTTAGTAGTGCTAATAAATTTAGCGACTTCTACCAATACGGTCGCTTTATCATCATACTCAAAGCGTTGTCGGTCTCCTGTGATGCCGTTTTGAGGATCTACTCCCTTTTCACGTATTGGAAATATCGGCTTGTCTTTAGCGAGAG